>NZ_RAWP01000113.1:0-32313 GCF_003668935.1 Corallococcus sp. AB032C
TCCCTACCCCAACCCGCCCCCGCCTCCCAGCGACGGGTGTGGGCGGATTCCCTCTTCTCGACAAGCCGGCAGGCATGGTTATGGGGAAGGGCATTGGCGCGTTCCGTCAGCGCCCGGAGGCCTTCATGTCCGCAGAGACCCACCCCCAGCGGGAAACCCATTCATTCCAGGCGGAGATCCAGCAGCTGCTGAGCCTGGTCATCAACTCGCTCTACAGCCACCAGGAGATCTTCCTGCGTGAGCTGGTGTCCAACGCGTCCGACGCGCTGGACAAGCTGCGCTTCCGCTCCATCACGGAGCCGGAGCTGCTCAAGGACGAGCCCGCGCTGGAGCTGAGAATCGTCCCCAACGCCGACCAGGGCACCCTCACCATCGAGGACACCGGCGTCGGCATGACGCATGACGAGCTGGTGAAGAACCTGGGCACCATCGCGCACTCCGGTTCGCGCGAGTTCCTCCAGGCGCTGGCGCAGAAGGGAAAGAACGACGTGCAGCTCATCGGCCAGTTCGGCGTGGGCTTCTACAGCGCGTACCTGGTGGCGGACCGCGTGGAGGTGGTGAGCCGCGCCGCGGGTGAGACGTCGGCGTGGAAGTGGGCGTCGGAGGCGCACGGCACGTTCACGGTGGAGCCGGCGGAGAAGGCCACGCGCGGCACCGCCATCACGCTGCACCTGAAGGCGGACCAGAAGGAGTTCCTGGACGAGTGGAAGCTGAAGCAGCTCATCACCCAGTACTCGGACTACGTGGGCCACCCCATCAAGCTCCAGGTGACGAAGCAGGTGGGCAGCGGGGACACGCAGGCCACGGAAGCCGCGCTGGAGGTGGTGAACAAGGCCAGCGCCCTCTGGCAGCGTCCGAAGAGCGAAATCACGGACGAGCAGTACCAGGAGTTCTACAAGCACCTGACGCACGACTTCGACAAGCCGCTGGCGTGGACGCACTTCAAGGCGGACGGCACGCAGCAGTTCACGGGTCTGCTCTTCGTGCCCAAGCACCCGCCGTTCGACTTGAACTCGCAGCAGCAGCGCGGCGTGCGGCTGTTCGTGAAGCGCGTGTTCATCATGGACCGCTGCGAGGACCTGGTGCCGCAGTGGCTGCGCTTCGTGCGCGGCGTCATCGACTCGGACGACCTGCCGCTCAACGTGTCGCGTGAGATGTTGCAGGACTCGGCGGTGGTGCGCGCCATCCGCAAGCACGTGGTGAAGAAGTCGCTGGACCTCCTGGAGAAGCTGGCCAAAGACAAGCCGGACGACTACCGCACGTTCTGGGAGTCCTTCGGCACGGTGGTGAAGGAAGGCCTGACGCTGGAGACGGAGCACCGCGAGAAGCTGGGCGCGCTGGTGCGCTACGAGTCCTCGCGTGAGGAGGGCCTCACGTCGCTGGCGGACTACGTGGGCCGCATGAAGGAAGGCCAGGAGGCCATCTATTACGTCTACGGCGAGAGCCGGAAGGCGGTGGCGGACAGCCCGCACCTGGAGGCGCTGAAGCAGCGCGGCTACGAGGTGCTCTTCATGACGGACCCGGTGGACGAGTGGGCCGCGCAGGGCCTGCGCGAGTTCCAGGGCAAGCCGCTGGTCTCCGCGCTCAACGCGGACCTGAAGCTCCAGTCCACGGACGAGGAGAAGAAGGCGAAGGAGCAGCAGTCGGAAGGGCTCAAGGGCCTGACGGACAAGATGAAGGACGTGCTGAAGGAGGACGTGCGCGAGGTGCGCGTGTCGGACCGCCTCACGGATTCGCCGGTGTGCCTGGTGGTGTCGGAGGGCGGCACGCCGGCCTACCTGGAGCGTCTGCTCAAGGAGCGCGGCAAGGGAATGCCGCGCATCAAGCGCATCCTGGAGGTCAATCCCAAGCACCCGGTCATCGAGCACCTGCGCGGACTCCTCGCGAGCGACCCGGCCGCGCCGCAGGTGGGCGAATGGATTGAGCTGCTCCACGACCAGGCGCTGCTCACGGAGGGAAGCCCGCTGAGCGACCCGAACCGCTTCGCCCGGCGCATGACGGCGTTGCTCACGCAGGTGGCCGCCCGGAGCTGATGTTCCCGTGCGTGCGCGGGTCGCGAGGCCCGCCACGCACAGGTCACCCCCTGTTCGCCAACTCCGCCTTCTTCAGGTCCACGAGCAGCGCCTCACCGGTCCACTGGCGGCGCTGCCCCGCTTCCGCCTCGCGGATGAGCTCCACGAGCCGTGAGTTCACCGGCGCGGAGACGCCGTGTTGGTGGGCCAGCCGGACCACCTCGCCGTTGAGGTAGTCCACCTCCGTCTTGCGGCCCGCGTGCAGATCGTCCCACATGGACGAGCGCGCCTTCGGGTCGATGGCCAGCATCTTCTTCGCCAGCACCGAGAACACCGCGTCCGGAGCGCCCAGCAGCACCGGAATCCATCCCGGAGGCAGCGGCGTCAGCTTCGCGGGCTTCACCCCGGCGCGCCCCAGCACCGCCAGCGCCTCGCCCTGCGCGAGCGCCAGGCACCGCCGCCATGCGCGCTGTGACAACTCCTCCTTCAACGGCAGGTTCGCCAGCGCGTTGAGCGCGTTGTTGAGGTTGAGCAACAGCTTCGCCCACTGGACCGCGACGATGTCCGAGTGCTGCTTCAACGCCAGCCCCGCGCGGGTGAATGCATCCACGAACGGCGCGAGCGCCGCGTGCCGCTCCACCTCCAGCGTGCCTTCCGACCCCGCGTGGAAATGGCCCTGCCCCTGCGCCGCGACGTTGAAGGGCACCATCCCCGTGAGCACCGTGTGGCCCGGCAACAGCCCGCGCAGCACCGCCGCGTTGTGCAGTCCGTTCTGGAAGCTGATGACGACGGCCCCGGGCTTGAGTCGCGGCGCGAGCGTCTGCCCCGCCTCCTCCGTCGCCGCGGACTTCACCGTGACGAGCACCAGGTCCGCCGTGGACAGCGCCTCCGGCCCCGTGTCGATGCGCACGTCCGCCGCGGGCACCTTCAGGTCCGCGCCCTGCCAGTCCGTCAGGTGCAGGCCGTGCGCACGCACCTCCGCCACCACCCGCTCGCGGCCAATGAAGCGCACCGTCGCGCCCGTCGCGGCGAGCCGCCCACCCACGTAACAGCCGATGCTGCCCGCGCCGAAGACGACCACCTCAGGAGTCGAAGCCATGGGCGCGCATTCTGGCACGCGCGCTCACGTCGCGGGCCACACCACGACGATGAGCACATCCCACAAGGCATGGCTCACCCAGGACGCGGCGGGCGTCCGGCGCCACTCGGCCAGCGCGCCCCAGGCGAGCGACGTGGGCAGCGCGGCCAGGGCCAGCAACGGCTCACCGAAGCCCAGCAGCACGACGCTCGACAGCACCGCCGACCCAACGACCGCGCCCCACCGGCCCAGCCGGGGACGCAGCGCGCCCTGCACCCATCCGCGCCAGAACAGCTCCTCCGCCGGAACGAGCAACAACACCAGGGCCAGCGCCGTCCCCAGAGAGCCCGTGCCGAACGTCGAGTAGACGGATTGCAGCGGTCCGCAGAGCGCGTCGGTGAAGCCTCCGCAGAACGCCCACAAGAAGGCCCTTGCGCCCGCGAACAGCACCACCGCCTGGGCGACACCCCACGCGGTATCCGGGAGCGACAGGGAGGGAGGCGGCCTTCGCCAGGGGCCCATCGCCCGCCACGTCACCGCGAGCCAGACGGCGCAGAAGACGGAAGCGACCGCGAAGAAGCGCGGCGGATGCACGTGCACCAGCGCCGTCCAGGCCAGCACGCCGCCAGCGGCCGCGACCCGCCAGAGTGGCAGGGCCGCATCACCGGCTGACGGCGGTCCAACGTGAGAAGCAGTCATCGCGCGCGGCAGCGTACCCCGGCGCGATGGACACCAGCGGGCACGTTCACGCGTGCACCGCCGGCGCCGGTACGGACCTTCACGACACTACGGGAGGCACGCGCCGCTGCCCGCGCCGTCGCTCACACACCGGTAGCCCGTGCGGCACGACCCCTGGGTGTTGCCGCTCGACGGCGTGCAGGTCACGAAGCAGTAGGCGGTGGCGCCCCGGTCGTTGCTGTAGCAGTCCGAACCCGACGGGCAGCCGGCCGTCATGCAACTCTGGGTGCAGTAGCCGCCCGGGAAGCTGGTGCCGGTGAGGCACTGGCCCCCCGTGCCGCACGTGCTGTTGGTGGTGCAGGCCCCACCGATGGTCGTCGTGGGCGTGTGGTCGTCGTCCGACTGGTAGGGCACCAGCGTGAAGCTGATGTCGCTGGTCGTCTTGCCCTTGGTGACCGTCACGGTCTCCACCTGGGTGGTGTCGCGCCAGAAGCCCACGCGGTCGCCGTCCTCGAAGTAGTCCCCTTCGCCGGTGTCGTCGATGGACGCCAGCACCAGGTAGTCGCGCGGGGTCATCTTCAGGCTGTAGTTGTACCCACCGGCCGCGCGCACCACGGAGATGCCGTCGTCGTCGACCTGCACCTCGCCCGCCGCGTCCAGGTACGCGAACCCGATGACGGCGTCCTTCTCATCCGAGGCGCCCACGCGGAACTTCACCAGCACCTGCGCGTTGCCCGCGCTCGACGCGCCGGTCAGGTCGATCTGCGCCACGTAGCTGCCCGGCGCCAGCGAGCCCGGGGCGACGGTCACGTTCAGCGCCGTGGACTTGTACGCGGGGACCGACAGCGAGGTGCTGGAGACGGACACCGCGGAGGCGTTGGCGCCGGAGACGGCCACGCTCACCTGCAGCGTGCCACCGCCGTTATTGCGCACCGTCAGCGCCTGCGACGACGCACCGGTGAAGGACAGCTGCGTGGTGGTGATGGCGAGCTTCGGGGGCAGCGTCGGGTCACCGCCGCCCTTGGCGCGCAGCACCGCGGCGTACGCGTCCACCAGGCCCGCGCCGCAGCCCTCGGAGCACTGGCTCGTCTTGTCCGCGGTGTCCTTCAGGATGGCCTCCACGTCCGCCGCCGTGAGCTTGGAGTCCTGCGCCAGCATCAGCGCCACGATGCCCGCCACGTGCGGGGTGGCCATGCTGGTGCCCTGGTACCACTCATAGGAAGGCTGGTTGGTGCTGTTGGGCAGCGTGGACAGCACGCCGTCCGGGAAGCCGTCGCCGTTGCGGTCCTCGCTCGTCTGGCCGCCAGCGGCCATCACGTCCACCTGCGTGCCGAAGTTGGAGTAGCTGGCGCGCTTGCCGTTGAAGCGCACCGCGCCCACGCAGATGACGTTCTGCTGGTTGCAGGGGAAGCTGCTGTTGGTGTTGACGTTCTCGTTGCCCGCGGCCACCACCAGGATGGCCCCGCGCGCGTTGGCCGCGTTGATGGCGGTCTGCATCTCCGTCGACGCAGGACCGTCGCCGCCCAGGCTCATGTTGATGACCCGCGCGGGCGTGGTGTTCAACCGCACGCCGGTGACGGGGCCGCCGCTGGCCCAGGTGACGCCGGCGATGATGTCCGCCAGCGAGCCGCCCTGCGTGCCCAGCACGCGCACCGGCAGGATGTTGCGGCCGGACCAGGTGACGCCCGCCACGCCCAAGCCGTTGTCGGACGACGCGCCAATGGTCCCCGCCACGTGCGTGCCGTGGAACGACGAGCCGCCGTTGGGCAGGTCCTTGCCGTTGTCCGTCGGGTCCGTGTCCACGCCATCTCCGTCGCCCGCGTTGGTGAGGCTGGAGATGAGGTCCATGCCCGGCAGCACGCGCGAGTTCAGGTCCGGATGCGACGTGATGCCGGTGTCCACCACCGCCACGACGATGGAGCCGCTGCCCGTGCCCAGGTCCCAGGCCGCCGGCAGGTTCATGTTCTTGTAGTGCCACTGCCGCGAGTAGAGCGGATCATTCGGCACGGCCTGCGCCCGCACGCGGACGTTGCTCTCCGCGTTCTGCACGCCCTGCACGGCCAGCACCTGGGATAGCACGCGCACGTGCTCCGCCTGGGTGAGCGCGCGCACGGTGGGCGCGCCGCCGGACATCGCCTGAGGCTGGCTCACCTCGTAGCGCAGCAGGTGCTGCGTATCGCTCAGGAAGGCCTGGTGCACGACGTGGTAGCCCGCGACGCGCGCCTGCGCGACGGCCTCCTCCGCGGACAGGCCCGGCGTGTCGAAGCGGATGATGATCTCTCCCGGCAGCAGCGACGCCTCGTGCGTCAGCTGCTTGGACGGGATGCCCGTGCGCCACACGCCTTGCGCAGCCAGGGCCTTGGAGACCTTCTGGGACAGGTTCTTCGCGCCCGGCAGGGAGAAGAACGCATCCAGCGAGGACCCGGCGTTCGCGGCGGCGGAGCCAGCCTGGAACGGCTGCAGGGAACCCGCGACGGTCCCCTTCGTCGAATCGGTGTCGTCGTCGTCGCTGTTGTCGCCGGGACAAGCCACGAGACCGAGCAAACCCAGGAGGGCAAGGCGGCGGAGCATGAACGGATTCCTTGGAAGAACGTGTGAGAGCGTCCGACCCTAGGTCCGCTGCGGGCAACGCGTCCAGCTGTCCGGGGCCTGGCTGGCGGGTCTCCCTTCCTTCGCGGTTTCACCCTCACGCGAGGTGTTGTCTGGAAGGCAACGCGCTGCTTCACAGGCAACAGGGAGGACTATCTCCCCAGGTCCTGCAACACCGCCTCCGCCGCGCGGCGCCCCGACGCGAGCGCTCCGTCGATGGACGCATTCTCGCGGTGGTCTCCGCACACATAGAGCCCAGCGGCCAGCCGCACGGGCCGGTGCGGTTCCACCAGCGCGGACGGAGGCTGCGCGGGCAGTGCCTCCGCGAGTGTGTACGTGCGCAGATGCCGCCACGCGGATACCGCCGCGCCAAACCACTCCGTGAGCTGAGCACGCACGCGCGCCTCCAGTGAGTCCGCGCCGCCCGGGTCGTCCACCACCGACACGGACACCAGCGCCTGGCCCTGGGGCGCGTACGCGGCGGAGACCTCGCTCATCACCGCCAGGTTGTTCACCGGTCCGCGCCCCTCGCCATTGAGCACGAGCCACGGCCCCTCCACGGGGGGCTCCGGCGCCGCGAAGTACAGACACGTCACGCGGTTCATCCGGGGCGCGGGCATGCCCACGAGCAGCGACGCCGCGCTGCCTGGGTCCGTCGCCACCACCACGGCGTCCGCGTGCAGCAGCTCACTGCCCGGCAGGCGCACGCGGTGCCCCCAGACCTCCTCCACGCGCACGCGCATCCGCAGCGCGCCCGAGGGCAGCTTCGCCGCCAGCTGTTCGGGGATGGCGCCCATCCCCTGCGCGGGCACGGCCGCGTAGCCCGTGGCGAACATCCGGAACACGAACTCCAGCATCCGGCTGGACGTCGTCAGCCCTCGCTCCAGGAAGATGCCGCCGAGGAAGGGCTTGAAGAAAGCTTCGAGCATCTCCTCGGAGAAGCCCAGGTCCAGCAGGAAGCGCCGCGACTCCTGCTGGGGCCGCTGCCACAAGTCGCCCAGTTCGCCAGACGTCGCGTGCTGCCGCAGCTCCAACACGCGCAGCTTGTCCGACAGGCCTCCCGGTGCGTCGAACAGATGCGACACCGCCGTGACGGGATGCCGCAGCGGGTCCGCCAGCGTGTGCAGCCGCCCACCCCGCCACACCTTCGCGCCGGGGGTGAAGCGTTGGAGCGAGAGGGCCTTCAGGTCCAGCACCCGCCGACCTTCCGGGTAGGCGGTGAGGTACACCTGGAAGCCCCGGTCCAGCAGGAACCCTTCGTACGAGTCGGTGCGCACTCTTCCGCCCGGTGAGTCCCCTGCTTCCAGCACGTGCGCGTCCACGCGGGCCTCGAGCAGCGCCGTCGCACACGCCAGGCCCGCGAGCCCCCCGCCCACCACGATGACCCCGGGCCGCTTCGCCATGGTCCGCCTCCCGTACGAGCGTGCGGACCCTGGCTTGATAACGCCAGGACGTGCAAGCAAGACTCTGGTTCGGTTGCGGGCACCCGACAGTTACGGCAAAGGTTGCCGTGTGCACGGTGCTCCAGGCACACCCACGCAGGCATCCGCCCGCGTGCCCTTCGGAGAGAAAGAGCAGGAGTTCCCCCATGCTGATCGTGATGCGCCCAGACGCGACGGACCAGGACATCGAGCGAGTGAACGATGAGATCCGCCGCCGTGGCTGGCATCCGCACGCGATCGCAGGGGGCTCTCGCACCGCCATCGGCATCACCGGCAACCCTGGCGCGGTGGAGCCGGAGCCCTTCCGCGTGCTACCCGGCGTCGCGGACGCGGTCGCCATCTCCCAGCCGTTCAAGCTGGTCAGCCGCGAGGTGAAGCCGGAGGACAGCCTGGTGCGCGTGGGCAACCTCACGCTCGGCGGCGCCGCCATCCACGTCATCGCGGGCCCCTGCTCCGTGGAGTCGCGCGAGCAGATCATCTCCACCGCGCAGGCGGTGAAGCAGGCGGGCGCCACCATGCTGCGCGGCGGCGCGTTCAAGCCGCGCACCAGCCCCTATGAGTTCCAGGGCCTCAAGGGTGACGGCCTGGCGCTCCTGGCGGAGGCGCGCAAGGAGACGGGCCTGCTGGTGACGACGGAGGTGAAGGACACGGCGACGCTGGCCGCCGTCGCGGAGCACACCGACATCCTCCAGGTGGGCGCGCGCAACATGCAGAACTTCAGCCTGCTGGAGGCGGTGGGCGAGACGCGCAAGCCCGTGCTGCTCAAGCGCGGCATCAGCGCCACCATCAAGGAGCTGTTGATGGCGGCCGAGTACATCGTCGCGCGCGGCAACACCCAGGTCATCCTCTGCGAGCGGGGCATCCGCACGTTCGAGAACATGACGCGCAACACGTTGGATTTGAACGCGGTGCCCATGCTCAAGGCGCTCACGCACCTGCCGGTGTTCGTGGACCCGTCGCACGGCATCGGCGTGCGCAAGGCCGTCCCCGCGATGATGCGGGCCGCGGTCGCCGCGGGCGCGGACGGCCTCATCGTGGAGGTGCATCCGGATCCGCCGCGCGCGAGGTCGGACGGCTTCCAGTCGCTGGACTTCTCCGAGTTCGAGAAGGCCATGGGTGAAGTGCGGGCCATCGCCCAGGCGATGGGACGCGAGACGGTCAGACTGGGATAGGCCATGACACTCAAGGAAGCGCTGGGCAGGGTGGTGGGCCGGCGCGACCTCTCCCGCGAGGAGATGGCCTCTGTCATGGGTCAGATGCTCGCGGGCGAGGCATCCGCCGCGCAGGTCGGTGCGTTGGCGGCCGCGCTGCGCATGAAGGGCGAGACCGAGGACGAAATCCTCGGCGCGGCGGAGGCCATGCGGGCCTGCGCGGCGAAGATCGCGCCCCTGGCGGAGGTGGTGCTCGACACCTGCGGTACGGGGGGTGACGGAGCGCACACCTTCAACATCTCCACCGCGGTGGCCTTCGTGGCCGCCGGGGCGGGGGTGACGGTGGCCAAGCACGGCAACCGCGCGGTCTCCAGCCGCTGCGGCAGCGCGGACGTGCTGGCGGCGCTGGGCGTGTCCATGGAGCGGGCGCACGCGCAGGTGGCGCGAGACATCGACGAGCACGGGGTGGGCTTCCTCTTCGCGCCCTCGCACCACAGTGCCTTGAAGCACGTGGCGCAGGCGCGCAGGGACCTGGGCTTCCACAGCGTGTTCAACCTGCTGGGGCCGCTGACGAACCCCGCGGGCGCGCGCTACCAGTTGCTGGGCACGTTCGACCGGCAGCGAGTGGAGCAGACCGCGCGCGTGCTGGGGCGGCTGGGCAGCCGGCGCGCGTGGGTGGTGCACGGGCACGACGGGCTGGATGAGATTTCGCCGTGCGCGCCCACGGAGGTCGCGGAGCTGTGCGCGGACGGCACCGTGCGCCGCTTCACGGTGACGCCGGAGGACGCGGGGCTGACGACGGTGCCGCGCGAGTCCATCGCGGGAGGCGACGCGGACGAGAACGCGAAGCGCCTGCGCGGGTTGCTCGCGGGGGAGCGTGACGGAGTGCGCACGGCGGTGCTGCTCAACGCGGCCGCCGCGCTGCTCATCGTGGGGATGGTGGACACCCTGAAGGAGGGCGTGAAGCGGGCCGAGCACGCCATCGACTCCGGGGCCGCCGAACGCAAGCTCGCGGCGCTCATCCAGAGGGTCGCGGCATGACGACCTCCTCTTCGGCAGCGAAGCCCGTTGAAGCACCGGGCACGCTGGACGTCATCATGGCGCGCAAGCGGCGGGAGCTGGGCACCCGCCCGCCGCCCACGCACGGCGCGCATCCCCCGACGCGGGACTTCGCGCAGGCGCTGGTGCGGCGCACGCTCGGACATCCGGTCAACGTCATCGCGGAGGTGAAGCGCAAGAGCCCCTCGGGCGGCGCCTTCCCCCACGCGGACGTGGTCGCGGTGGCTCGTTCCTACGAAGCCGCGGGCGCCTGCGCCATCAGCGTGCTCACGGACGGGCCGGACTTCGGCGGCAGCCTGGAGGACCTGGTCGCGGTCCGGGCCGCCGTCTCAATCCCCGTGCTCCGTAAGGACTTCCTCGTCGCCGCCAGCGAGGTGGAGGAGAGCGCGGCCTGGGGCGCGGACGCGGTGCTGCTCATCGCGGACGCGCTCGGAGACTCGGAGCTCCGGGAGATGCTCGCCGCCGCGAAGCAGGTGCGCGTGGCCGCGCTCGTGGAAGCCCACACGGAGGCGCACGCCGAACGTGCGCTCGCCGCGGGCGCGAGCATCATCGGCCTCAACAACCGCAACCTCGCCACGCTGAAGACGGACACCGGCACGGCGCTCCGGGTGATGCCCGCGCTGCGCTCCCGGTCCACCGCCCTGGTGGCGGAGAGCGGCCTCAAGCACCTGGCGGACCTCACCGCCGCGCGAGACGCGGGCGCCAACGCCGTGCTCGTGGGCGAATCCCTCCTGCGCGACGCGGACCCCGGCCGGGCCCTGCGACGGCTGCTCGGCCTGGAAGGCGGCGGGACATGAAGGTCCTGGTGAAGGTCTGCGGCGTGACGCGCGTCGAGGACGCCAAGGGCGTCTGGGCGGCGGGCGTGGACGCGATGGGACTCAACTTCCATCCGGGCTCCCCCCGCTTCGTGGATCTGGCCAGGGCCGTGAGCATCGCGCGCACGAGGCCCCCTCTGGCCGCCATGGTGGGCGTGTTCGTCAACGCGACCCGCGACGACGTACGCGTGCGAGTGCACGAGTGCGGCCTCACCGCCGTGCAGCTCCACGGCGACGAGCCCCCCGAGGACTGCTCCGGCTACGGCGTGCCCATCATCAAGGCGCTGCGCGTGCGCGGGCCGGACGACGTGGAGAAGGCCAAAAGCTACGTGGGCGTGGGTGATGTAGCGGGGCTGCTCCTGGACGGCGCGGCCCCGGGCTACGGCGGCGGCGGCGTCACCTTCGACTGGGCGCTGGTGAAGCAGCTGTCGGACTGCGGCCTGCCGGTGCTGGTGGCGGGCGGCCTCAAGCCTTCCAACGTGGCCGAGGCCGTGAAGGCCACCCGGCCCTACGGTGTGGACGTGGCCAGCGGAGTGGAGTCCTCCCCTGGCATCAAGGACCTGGACGCGGTGCGCGCCTTCGTGCGCACGGTCCAGTCCCTCAACCTCTGAGGAGTCGTGCCATGACGACGGACACTGCCGTGGGCCGCTTCGGCCGTTACGGCGGACGCTATGTGCCGGAGACCCTGGTCCCGGCGCTGATGGAGCTGGAAGAGGCCTACGCGAAGGCGCAGCAGGACGCGTCCTTCGGTGAGGAAGTCACCCGCGTGCTGCGCGAATACGTGGGCCGTCCCACCACGCTGACGCCCGCGCACCGCCTCACGGAGTCGTGGGGTGGCGCGCAGGTGTGGCTCAAGCGCGAGGACCTGGCGCACACGGGCGCGCACAAGATCAACAACACCGTGGGCCAGGTGCTGCTCGCCCGGCGCATGGGCAAGAAGCGCATCATCGCGGAGACGGGCGCGGGCCAGCACGGCGTGGCCACTGCCACCGCGTGCGCGCTCTTCGGCCTGCCCTGCGAGGTGTTCATGGGCGCGCTGGACGTGGAGCGACAGGCGCTCAACGTCTTCCGCATGCGCGCGCTGGGCGCGGTGGTGCGGCCGGTGGAGTCGGGCTCGCGCACGCTCAAGGACGCGATGAACGAAGCCATGCGCGTCTGGGTGTCACAGGTGCAGGACACCTACTACGTCATCGGCAGCGCGGCGGGCCCGCACCCCTACCCCACCATCGTGCGCGACTTCCAAGCCGTCATCGGCCGCGAGATTCGCGCCCAGACGCTGGCCACGATGGGCCGGCTGCCGGACGCCATCATCGCGTGCGTGGGCGGAGGCTCGAACGCCATCGGCGCGCTGCACCCCTTCATCCCGGACACGGCGGTGCGGCTCGTCGGCGTGGAGGCGGGAGGCCACGGCCTGGACTCCGGCCAGCACGGCGCTTCGCTGACGCTGGGCACGGAGGGCGTGCTGCACGGCTCGCGCTCGCTGGTGCTCCAGGACGAGAACGGCCAGATTCAAGAGGCGCACAGCATCTCCGCCGGCCTGGACTACCCGGGCGTGGGGCCGGAGCTGGCGCACCTGGCGAAGACGGGGCGCATGGAGGTGCGCACCGCGACGGACGATGAGGCGCTCACCGCCTTCTACGAGGTCGCGCGCTCGGAGGGCATCCTCCCCGCGCTGGAGACGTCGCACGCGTTCGCGGCGGCGCGCGCGCTGGCCCGCGACATGGGCAAGGGCAAGCACCTGGTCATCAACTGCTCGGGCCGGGGTGACAAGGACGTGGCGACCATCTCGGCGCGCGGAGTGCCGCCTGCGACGGGGGTGAAGTCATGAGCACGGAGCTGGGCAAGGCGTTCGCCCGGGCGAAGGCCCGGGGAGAAGGCGCGCTGGTGGCGTACGCGATGGCGGGCGACCCGGACCTGCCGAAGTCCGTGGACGTCTTCGCCGCCATGGTGGAGGGCGGCGCGGATGTGCTGGAGATTGGCGTGGCGTTCAGCGACCCCATCGCGGACGGCCCCGTCATCCAGGCCGCGTCGGAGCGGGCGCTGAAGGCCGGGGCCACGCTGCGCCGCGTGCTGGACGAAGTGGTGCCGGAGGTGCGCCGCCGCTGCCCGGAGACGCCGCTGGTCATCATGACCTACGTCAACGTGGTGATGGCCATGGGCGAGGAGCGCTACGCGAAGCTCGCGCGCGAGCGGGGCATTTCCGGCACCATCCTCCCGGACCTGCCGCCGGAAGAGAGCGCGAGCATCCGCGCCGCGTTCGACAAGGAGGGCGTGGACCTGGTGCCCCTGTGCGCGCCCACGACGCCGCCCGCGCGCGCGGAGGCCATCGCGAAGGACGCGCGGGGCTTCGTCTATTGCGTGTCCGTGGCGGGCGTCACCGGCATGCGCACGGAGCTGCCGCCGGACCTGTCACAGCGGCTGGACCTGGTGAAGCGCGCCGCGTCCGTGCCGGTGGTGGCGGGCTTCGGCATCTCCAACGCGGAGACGGCCCGGCCGCTGGTGGCCCACGCGGACGGCGTCGTGGTGGGCAGCGCGCTGGTGAAGGCCGCCCACTCGGACGGTCCGGCCGCGGCGAAGCAGCTCTGCGCGGACATCAAGCGCGGCCTGAAGCGCTAAGGTCCGCTCCACGCGCCAGCACGTCGCTGGCGCCAGGAGACCGGACATGCACACCCCGCCCATCCTGGGGCCCACCCTCGAAACGCCGCGCCTCATCCTGCGTCCGCCCACGCTCCAGGACCTGGAGGGCTTCGTGGCGATGATGGCGGACGAGGAGACCGCGCGGTACATCGGCGGCCTCCAGCCCCGCTCCAACGTGTGGCGCGCCGTCTGCGCCATGGCCGGCTCCTGGGTGCTCCAGGGCTTCGCCATGTTCTCCGTCTTCGAGAAGTCCACCGGCAAGTGGGTGGGCCGGCTCGGGCCCTGGCAACCCGCGGAGTGGCCGGGCCCGGAGGTCGGCTGGGGCCTGTCGCGCGACGCGTGGGGCAAGGGCTACGCGACGGAAGGCGCGGCGGCCACCATCGACTGGGCCTTCGAGCACCTCGGGTGGACGGAGATCATCCACTCCATCTCCCCTCCGAACGACCCGTCGAAGCAGGTGGCCCGCCGGCTGGGCTCGCGCTTCCTGCGCATGGGCATGCTGCCGGCGCCCTACAACGATCATGCGGTGGAGATCTGGGGCCAGAGCCGTGAGGATTGGCGGGCACGCAAGCGGTAGCTCCTGCACTTTTTCCTCCCGTCCCGGCACGGCCTGACACAGATTGGCGCCATGAACACACGCGCCCCCCAGGTGGTCCTCGTCCGTCACGGTGAGACGGAGTGGAGCCGCAGCAGCCAGCACACCGGCCGCACGGACCTGCCGCTGTTGGAGGAGGGCCGCCAGATGGCGGAGCGGCTCCGCGCGCCCCTGGGCAAGTGGCGCTTCGCCGCCGTGTGGACCAGCCCGCTGACGCGCGCGCAGGAGACGTGCGTGCTCGCGGGCTACGGCGACGTGGCCCAGAAGAAGAACGACCTGATGGAGTTCAACTACGGCGACTACGAGGGCCGCACCGGCGCGGACATCCGCACCACGCGCCCGGACTGGACGCTGTGGGCAGACGGCGTCCCCAACGGCGAAACGCTGGAAGACGTGGGCACCCGAGCCGACCGCATCATCGCGGAGGCGCGCGCCCTCCAGGACGACGTGCTCCTCTTCTCGCACGGGCACATGCTGCGCATCCTCGCCTCGCGCTGGCTGGGCCTGCCCCCGGACGGAGGCAGGCTCTTCCACCTGGGCACTGCATCCATCAGCGTGCTGGGCTCCGAGGCCGGCGGCAAACAGCCGGTCCTCGTGAGCTGGAACGACACCACGCACCTGAAGGAGTGAAGGCCGCTACAGCTTCCCCTCCAGGAAGTTGCGCACCAGCGACGGGCCCTCCGGCGTCAGCACGCTCTCCGGATGGAACTGCAGGCCCACCACCGGCCGCGTGCGGTGACGCAGCGCCATCACCAGGCCGTCCTGGCTCCACGCCGTGGCCTCCAGCTCCGCGGGCATGGACTGCGCCGCCACCACCAGCGAGTGGTAGCGCGCCGCCTGGAACCCCTGCCGCATGCCGGTGAAGACGCCGGTGCCGCCGTGCCGGATGTGCGCCGCCTTGCCATGCACGGGCTCCGGCGCGCGCACCACCTGCCCGCCGAACGCCGCGCCAATGGACTGGTGTCCCAGGCACACGCCCAGCACCGGCACGCGAGACTGGGAGATGGCCGCCACGCTCACCCCTGCCTCGTGCGGCGTGCACGGCCCCGGGGACACCACCAGGTGGGACGCGCCCGACGCCGCGATGCCCGCGACATCCAGCGCGTCGTTGCGCACCACCTTCACCTCCGCGCCCAGCGTGTAGAGCAACTGCACCAGGTTGAAGGTGAACGAGTCGTAGTTGTCGATGACGAGGATCACCGCCCACCTCCTTCGCGAGCCAGGCGCAGCGCGGCGGCCATGGCACCCGCCTTCGCTTCCGTCTCGTCCGCTTCCTTCATCGGGTCCGAGTCCGCCACCAGCCCCGCCCCGGCGGTCCACATGGTGCGGTCGCCATCCACGAAGAAGGTGCGCAGCGCGATGGCCACATCCAGCGTGCCGCAGAAGGACAGATAGCCCACCGCGCCGGCATAGGGCCCGCGCCGCATGGGCTCCAGCTCGTCGATGATCTGCATCGCGCGGATCTTCGGTGCGCCTGAAACAGTGCCCGCGGGGAAGGTGCTCGCCAGCGCATCCAGCGCGTCGAAGCGCGTGGTGTCCAGCTTGCCGCGCACCTGGGACACGATGTGCATCACGTGGCTGTAGCGCTCGATGATCATCAGGTCCTCGATGCGCACCGTGCCCGGCGCGGCCACCCGGCCCACGTCGTTGCGCCCCAGGTCCACCAGCATGATGTGCTCGGCGCGCTCCTTCTCGTCCGCGAGCAGCTCCTTCTCCAGCGCCTGATCCTCGGCCTCGGAGCCGCCCCGGCGGCGCGTGCCCGCGATGGGCCGCACCACCACGTCCCCGTCGCGCACCTGCACCAGCAGCTCCGGTGACGCGCCCACCAGCGCGCGCGCCTCGCCCAGGTCCACCAGGAACAGGTACGGAGACGGATTCACCCGCCGCAACGCCCGGTAGAGCGACAGCGGAGGGATGGCGCCCTTCGCTTCGAACCTGCGCGCGAGCACCGCCTGGAAGCAGTCGCCCGCGCGCACGTACTCCTGCACCTTCTCCACCGCCCGCGCGTAGCCCTCGCGGTCCCAGCACGCGACAGGGGCCGGCGCGTTCTTCTGCGCGGGGACGGCGGCGTAGGCCTCCGGCGACAGCGGCCGACGCAGCTTCTCCGCCATTGCCTCCGCGCGCGCTTCCGCGTCCTTCAGCGCCGCAGCGACGCTGCCGTGCAGCGCGGGCCGTGCGATGGCGATGGCCTTGAGCGTCTGGGTGCGCGTGTCGTGGGTGACGAAGTCCTCCGCGATGAGCCACTCGGAGTCAGGGAAGCCCGTGTCGCGCGGGTGGCGGTCCGGCACGCTCGGCTCGAACCACGACGTGGCGTTGTAGCCCAGGTAGCCCACGAGCCCGCCCAGGAAGGGCGCCTCGCCCGGCAGCGTCGCCACGGACAGCTCGCGCCACAGCGTGCGCAGCACGTCCAGCGGGCGGCCCTCGCGGCGCTCCTCATGCGAGCCGCGCCACAACGTGAGCCCCTCCCGGTCCAGCCGCACGCGGCCCGCCGGGTTCACGCCCACGTGGCTGTAGCGCCCGAAGCGCTCGCCGCCGTAGCACGACTCGAGGATGAAGCCGCGGCTTCCACCGCCCAGCTTCAGGTATGCCGACAGCGGTGTATCCAGGTCCGCCGGCAACTCCACCAACACCGGCACCGCCTGACCTGCTTCCGCGCGCTGCCGGTAGGCAGCCTTCCGCCCCTGCGCATCCATGGTCGATTGCCCTGAGCCCCTCTTCCTTCACCCGGAGGGGCGCCCGGGTGCCCGGCCTTCCGGGCCCTTCACCTACGGCTTCGCGACGGGCTTCGCCTGGGCGAACACGCCGTCCTTCCACTGATAGACCTCGCGCTCCGTAACCGTCTGGGGCTTGCCGTCTTCCTCCTCGACGTTCGTGCGCACCACCAGCGCCCGCTTCGCGGCTGGCTGGAAGGAGACCTTGTACGAGCTCGTGTTCGGGGGATCCATCAGCCCACCCAGCTCCAGCGCCAGCTTCGCCTTGCCGAGCACGCCCGGCTTCCCATTCGACCCGGTGTAGCTCACGTAGGACGTGACGTAGTCGCCACAACGCTCCGGCGTGGAGTCCAGTTGCAGCAGGGTCACGCCCGCCTGCTTCGCGGGGACCAGCTTCACCTTCACCGGGCCACCATTCCCGCCGCCATACACCGTGGACGCCACCATCACGTCCACGCTGCTCACGCGGCGGGGCGGCTTCACGTTCGGCTCCAGCACGCGCACGCGTGCCTTGAACTCGTTGCTCATCACCACCGTGGCCACTTCCATCTCGCCGTCCCCGTCCAGGTCGGCCTCGAAGCGGAACGGCGTGAGCGTGTTGCCGAAGACCCAGCCGGTGACGGGCGCGGCACCCGCGGGCGCCTTCGCATCCACCACCGTCACCTGGTACCAGGTGTTGACGTACTCCCCGACCTTCGCGCGGGTCCCCGCCTTCACCACCTTCACGGGCGTGCCCAGCATCAACGTCTGGACCACGGCCGCATCCGCCGCCGCGTTCGCGCGCAGGTTCCCCTCGTCCACGCCCAGGTAGACCATCTGCCCCGCCGTGAAGGCGGTGAACTCGAAGCTCTCGGGGGCCGGCGCGGCGCCCTCCTCCGCCATCGCGGCGCTGTATTCGAGCACCGTCTCGGAGTCGGGTTCTTGCGACAGGAAGAGGGACAAGAGGAGCGCGGACGGCGTCATCACTAAGGGTCCGAGGTTGGAGGTTTCCAGGGTTTATCCCCTGTCCACGCCCACCATCCAAGGGGCCCTCCGGTCCCTGGCTCCGTCGTTTGGAGCGCAAGCAAGGCCAGGACGGACGCCCGCCCCCTTGTCAGCGGAGCGCGCGAGAGGGTCCGGCCGTGGGTGGCCCCTGCTCCAAGGCCTCGTTACCTCTAGAAGACCGTGGCCACCGCGACCCACCAGGAACGAACGCCGCTGGTCTCCGTGACGCCGCAGGGCCTGTACTGCCAGGCGGGGAACTTTCACATCGACCCATGGCGTCCGGTGGAGCGGGCGCTCGTCACGCACGCGCACGGCGACCACGCCCGGAGCGGGAGCAAACGCTACCTGGGGGCAGCTCCCGGACGAGGCCTGTTGCAGCGCCGGCTGGGAGCGGACGCGGTCATCGACACGCTGGAGTACGGCGAGAAGCTGACCGTGGGCGACACCACCGTGAGCTTCCACCCCGCGGGCCATGTGCTGGGCAGCGCGCAGATCCGCGTCGAGCACCGGGGCGAAGTGTGGGTCATCTCCGGCGACTACAAGCGCACGCCGGACCCCACGTGCGCGCCCTTCGAAGTGGTGCGCTGCAACACCTTCATCACCGAGGCGACGTTCGGCCTGCCCATCTACCGTTGGGATGAGACGGACCTCGTGGCCCAGGACATCCTGCGTTGGTGGGACGCGAACCGCGAAGCGGGCCGCTCAGCGGTTCTGTTCTGCTACGCGCTGGGCAAGGCACAGCGCCTGTTGGCGGAGCTGGGGAAGCTCACGGACCGGCCGGCCTATGTGCACGGCGCGGTGAACGGGCTCGTCACCGCGTACCGCGAGGCGGGCATCGCGATGCTGCCTACGCAGATGGTGTCGGAGACGGAGAAGGGCACGTCCTTCGCGGGCGCGCTGGTGCTGGCGCCGCCGAGCGCGGCCGGCTCCATGTGGATGCGCCGCTTCGGCGAAGCGGAGACGGGCTTCGCGTCGGGGTGGATGCGCGTGCGAGGCAACCGGCGCCGTCGCGGCTACGACCGGGGCTTCGTGCTCTCCGACCACGCGGACTGGCCGGACCTGCTGCGCACGGTGGCGGACACGCAGGCGGAGAAGGTGCTCGTCACGCACGGCTACACCGACCCCTTGTCGCACTACCTGCGGGAGCGGGGCGTGGATGCCTCGCCGCTCGCCACGCCCTTCGAGGGCGAAGCGGAGGACTGACGCGTGCGAGCCCTGGCCGACCTCTACGACACGCTCGACCAGACGACCTCCACCAACGCGAAGGTGGAGGCGATGACGCGCTACTTCCGGCGGACGCCACCGGAGGACGCGGCCTGGGGCCTGTTCTTCCTCACGGGTCAGAAGCTCAAGCGGCTGCTCACGTCGAAGCTGCTGGTGGGCTGGACGCAGGAGCTCACGGGCATCCCGGGCTGGCTCTTCGACGAGGTCTACGCGTCGGTGGGAGACCTGGCGGAGGTGATTGCCCTGCTGCTCGACGGAGCGAACCTCCCGCCCGAGCACGCCGAAGAGCTTCCCCTCTCACGCTGGTTGGAAGAGCGCCTGCTGCCCCTGCGGGGCCTGGACGCGGCGGAGCAGCGCGAACGAGTCGTGGGCTGGTGGAAGTCCATGCCCCGCCGCGAGCTGTTCCTCCTCAACAAGATGCTCACCGGCGAATTGCGCGTGGGCGTGTCCAACACGCTGGTGGTGCGAGCCATCGCGCAAGTCACAGGCCTGCCCCCGCCCAGCGTGGCGCACCGGATGATGGGCACGTGGACGCCGACGAAGGCGTTCTTCGAACAGCTCGTGGCACCGGACGTATCGGACGGCCACGTGTCGCGCCCATATCCCTATTACCTCGCGTCGCCGCTGGAACAGCCAGCCGAGTCACTGGGCGAACTGAGTGACTGGCTCGTCGAGTGGAAGTGGGACGGCATCCGGGGCCAGCTCATCCGCCGCCAGGGCGAGGTGTTCCTCTGGAGCCGAGGTGAGGAGCTGATCACCGAACGCTTCCCCGAAATCACCGAAGCGGCCCGGGCCCTGCCCGAAGGCACGGTGCTCGACGGCGAGGTGATGGCCTACGAGGACGGAGTCCCCCTGCCCTTCGCCCGGCTCCAGCGCCGCATTGGCAGACAGAAGCTCACGCCCAAGGTGTTGGCGGAGGCCCCCGCCGCGTTCGTCGTCTACGACCTGCTGGAGCAGGACGGAAAGGACTTGCGAGAGCTGCCCCTGCGCGAGCGCCGCGCGAGGCTGGAGGCCCTGCTCAAGGACCACCCACGCTTCCCCATCTCCCCCACGGTGACGGCCTCTTCGTGGGAGGCGCTGGCGGAGCTCCGCAAGGAGTCGCGAGCCCGCAACGTCGAAGGCTTGATGCTCAAGCGCCTGGACTCGGTGTACCAGACGGGGCGCAAGCGCGGCGATTGGTGGAAGTGGAAGATCGACCCGTACACGGTGGACGCGGTGCTGCTCTACGCGCATCCAGGTCACGGCCGGCGCTCGTCGCTCTACACGGACTACACCTTCGCGGTGTGGAACGGCGAGGACCTGCTCCCGGTGACGAAGGCCTACTCGGGCCTCACCGACGAGGAGATAGGCCGGCTCGACCGGTGGATCCGCGCCCACACGCGGGAGAAGTTCGGCCCGGTGCGCTCGGTGGATCCGGAGCAGGTGTTCGAGTTGCACTTCGAAGCCATCGCCCCGTCCCCACGTCACAAGTCGGGCGTCGCCCTGCGCTTCCCACGCATCGCCCGCTGGCGCGCGGACAAGACGGCCAGGGACGCGGACACGCTCGACTCACTGAAGGGGCTGCTGCATGCAGCCCACTAAGCCCCGCCGCAATCACATGCGCGGCAAGCACGCGCCGGAAAAGCAGACCGAATCACCGAAGCCCACAAGGGCACGCGCGAAGCGTCCCGCGCCCCGGAGCCCATCCCCATACAAAGGCACGCCGCTGGCTCAACTCCGCCAGTGGTTCGCCTCCAAGGGCTGGACGCCCTATGCCTTCCAGGAAGAAGCGTGGGCCGCCTACGCGAGAGGAGACAGCGGCCTCATCCACGTGCCCACCGGCGCGGGGAAGACATACGCGGCATACCTCGGCCCGCTGGCGGACGTAGCGGAGCGCAATCAGAAGGGCCTTCAAGTCCTCTACCTCACGCCACTGCGAGCCGTGTCGCGTGACGTGGAGCAGGCCCTGCGCGAACCGCTGATGGCATTGGACGCGGACCTGGAGGTGGAGAGCCGCACGGGCGACACGTCCTCTTCCGTGCGACAACGTCAGCGCGAGCGTCTGCCTCAGGTGCTCATCACCACGCCGGAGTCCCTGTCGCTCCTCCTGACCCAGGAGCAGGCCGCGGAGAACTTCGCCTCACTGCGCGCCGTCATCGTGGACGAGTGGCACGAACTCCTCGCATCCAAGCGAGGCACCCAGGTGGAACTGGCCCTGGCCCGCCTGCGCCAGTTCGCTCCGAGCCTGCGCATCTGGGCGCTGTCCGCCACGCTCGCCAACCTGGAAGAGGCCGCGCGCACCGTCGTGGGCACGGACCGCAAGCCCACGCTGGTCCGCGCGGACCTGCAGCGCCCGGTGCACGTGGAGACGCTGCTGCCAGAGGAGGTGGACACCTTCCCGTGGGCCGGGCACCTGGGCTTCACCATGCTCCCACGCGTGGCGGACTGGCTGGACCCCACGCAGTCCACACTCCTCTTCACCAACACCCGCTCACAGGCGGAGCGCTGGTTCGAAGGTCTGCGCTTCCTGCGCCCTGAATGGGAACACCTGCTCGCGCTGCATCACGGTTCCATCGACCGCGAGGAGCGAGAGCGCGTGGAAGGAGGACTCAAGGACGGAAGCCTGCGCCTCGTCGTGTGCACATCGTCGCTGGACCTGGGCGTGGACTTCGGCCCGGTGGAGCGAGTCATCCAGATAGGCAGTCCCAAGGGCATCGGCCGCACGCTCCAACGCGCGGGCCGCAGCGCGCACCGCCCCGGAGCCACGTGCCGCATCCTCTTCGTCCCCACGCACGCGCTCGAACTGGTGGAGATGGCCGCCGCCCGAGACGCCATCGCGCGCCGCGAGATAGAGCCACGCACGCCCCTGTCCAAGCCGCTCGACGTGCTGGCCCAGCACCTGGTGACGTGCGCGCTGGGAGGAGGCTTCACCCGCGAGGCCCTGCGCGACGAGGTCCGCACCGCCACGAGCTACGCGTCCCTCACCGATGAGGAGTTCGACCAGGCCCTCACCCTGGTGCGAGAAGGCGGCCCCACGCTGCGCGCCTACCCGGAGTTCCGCCGCGTGGTGGAGGTGGACGGCCGCTTCCGCGTGCCCGACGCGCGCCTCGCCCGGCTGCACCGGCTCAACATCGGCACCATCACGTCGGACGCGTCCGTGCAGCTGCGCTACTGGAGCGGCGGCACCCTGGGCACGGTGGAGGAGTCCTACGTCAGCCGCCTGAAGCCCGGGGACACCTTCCTCTTCGCGGGCCGCCGGCTGGAGTTCAGCCGCTTCAAGGACATGACGGCGTACGTGAAGCCCGCGAAGGCCAAGGCCACCCAGACGCCGCGCTGGGGCGGCAGCCGCCTGCCCCTGTCCACCTCGCTCGCGTCCGCGATGCGCCGCACGCTGGAGGCCGCACGCCAGGGCGACGTCACCCGGGACGAGGTCGCCGCCGCGTGGCCCATCCTCGACGCGCAGGCCCGCCTGTCCCGCATCCCCGGCGACGGCGGATGTCTGGCGGAGATCTGCCGCACGCGGGACGGCTACCACCTCTTCCTGTATCCCTTTGAAGGAAGGCTCGTGCACGAAGGCCTGGCAGCGCTCCTCGCCCTGCGCCTCACGCGCCTGCGGAAGGCCACCTTCAGCCTGTCCGTGAACGACTACGGCCTGGAGCTGCTCACCTCCACGCCGTTCCCCTTCGATGAAGCCCTGCGCCCCGCCCTCTTCACCCGCGAGCACCTGGTGGAGGACATCCTGGAGAGCGTGAACCTGAGCGAGCTCGCGCGCCGGCAGTTCCGCGACATCGCCCGCGTGGCCGGGCTGGTGATGCCGGGCCTGCCCGGAGCGCGCAAATCCACCCGCCAGGTCCAGGCCAGCGCCGCGCTCCTCTATGACGTCTTCGTGAAGTACGACCCGGACAACCTCCTCTTGCGCCAGGCGCGCCGCGAGGTCCTGGAGCACCAGTTCGAACAAGGACGGCTCGCGCGCACCCTGGAGCGCCTGGAGGCGCACCCCGTCGAAGTCGTCCACGTCCACCGGCCCTCGCCGCTGGGCTTCCCGCTCGTCGTCGAGCGCATCAGCGCGAGCGTGTCCAACGAATCCCTGCTGGACCGCGTGCAGCGCCTCAAGGAGCGATGGTCCCAGGGCGATGCCAGACCCGCGTAGCGGACGCGGACGTGGAGCTGCTCCCGGAACGGGCCTTGCACTGGCCCCAGGCCGGCGTGCTCGCGGTGGCCGACCTGCATTGGGGCAAGACGGAGTCCTTCCAACAGCACGGCATCCCCCTGCCCCTGGGGGTCCTGGATGACGACCTGGACCGCCTCTCCGCCGCCCTCACCGCCACCAGCGCCCGGCGACTCCTATTGGTGGGGGACCTCGTCCACTCGCGCCAGGGGCTCACCGGCGACGTCATCAGCCGCGTGAATACCTGGCGCGAAGCTCATGCATCACTAGAAGTCGTGCTGATACGCGGCAACCATGACCGCCACGTGCGGACCCTTCCACCCTCCTGGAGGATGGAGGACCGCGCGGAGGTATTAGACGAAGGCCCGTTCCGCTTCGCGCACCATCCGGAGGCGGCCACCGGACGCTACGTCTGGGCCGGGCACCTCCACCCCATGGTGCGGCTGACGGGCGGCGCGGACCGGCTGCGGCTGCCCTGCTTCCACCTGGGCCCCGGCGTGGGAGTCCTGCCCGCGTTCAGCGCCTTCACGGGCGGTATGGACGTGCGGCGGGGAAGGAAGGACCGCGTCTACGCCATCGCCGGCACCGCGGTGGTGGAGGTCTAGCGCCATGAGCCAGGCCAGGCATCGCCGCGTCCTCCGGATCATCGCCACCGACGCCACCTGCGACCCCGACGACACGGACTCCCAGTAGCCCCGCTTCATGCGTGGCGCGGACCGTCGCACCGTGTAGCGCGCGCCCTGAAAGGGATTGATCCCAGAGGGAAGAGTCCCCTCGCGCAATGCTCCCTTCCGATCGCCAGAAGCGGGATTCATCACCGCGCGCCGGCAACTTGTCGCAACCACCCCGGAAGGTGCTAAGCGCTCCTTATTCCCACTCCCCACAGAATGGTTGACACTGCCGTGTTCATGGTTGATGGTCCCGCGCCGCATTGGGTCGGGAAATGCATGAGGGACCCGCTCCCACGGCACCATCCTAGAGGTTCGTTGGACGTGACTGCCTTGCCGTCTGAGCGCCAGGAGCCACCGCCCGCCCGGTCCACCGGGACCGGGACGGCCCCCCTGACTTCCGCGCCGAACGGTTTCCCCGCGTCCACCCCTGCTTCCATGTCGCCTTCAGTCCCCTTGCCCCTGGTCCTGGTATGAGCGGCCCTCTCTTCCCACGTTGGACGAATACGGTGTCGCGCCTGTCGGCCGCGATGCTCCTCGCGGTGCCCGCCATCGCCATCGGCGGCCTCTTGGCCTACGTGCGCAGCCCGCTCGTGACCAATCAGGCGCGCCCGGTGGAACAGCCCATCGAGTTCGACCACCGGCACCACGCCGGTGACGAGCAGATCGACTGTCGCTACTGCCACTGGTCGGTGGAGAAATCCCCGTCGGCGGGCATCCCCTCCACCACCGTGTGCATGTCCTGCCACGCGCAGGTGTGGAACAAGAGCCCGTACCTCACCGAGGTCCGCAAGGCGTTCTTCGCCGACCAGCCCATCCCCTGGGTTCGCGTCCACAACCTGCCGGACTTCGTCTACTTCAACCACTCCATCCACGTGGGCAAGGGCGTTGGCTGCGCCACCTGCCACGGCCGCGTGGACCAGATGGGCGCCATCGAGCAGTCCGCCCCGCTGACGATGAGCTGGTGCCTGGATTGCCACCGCAACCCCGGCCCCAATCTCCGGCCCCAGGAGTTCATCACCAGCATGACCTGGGCGCCCCCCGCGGCGAAGGCGGAGGCCTCGGCCCTCGCCGAGACGCTCATCAAGGAATACGACGTTCACTCGCGCACGAGCTGCTCCACATGCCACCGATGAACACCAAGCCTGACAGCGCGCCCGCGCAGGAAACCCCCTCGTCCTTCGCGCTCCCGGTCGTCTCGGGCCGCAACGAGGCCGCCCCCCACGCGCACTCCCACGACGATGTCGTGGGTGAAGCGCTCGAGCACGCCTCCACCCGCGCCGTTGCCGCGGAGGGCGCGTACGGCAAGACGTACTGGCTCGGCCTGGAGGAGAAGCTCGCCACGCCGGAGTTCCTGGAGGAGACCCGCCCGGAATTCCCCGTCGGCGCGGACCTTCCCCCCACCGGCTTCGCCCGCCGCGAGTTCATGCAGCTGATGGGCGCGTCGCTCGCCCTGGCTGGCGCCACCGCGTGCAGCACCCGTCCGCAGGATGAGCGGATGGTGGCGTACACGAAGACGCCGCCGGAAGTGACCCCGGGCAACCCGCTGCACTACGCGTCCGGCATGACGCTCGGAGGCCACACCTCCGGCCTGCTGATCACCGCGCGCGAAGGCCGCCCGGTGAAGGTCGAAGGCAACCCCCAGCACCCCATCAACCAGGGCGCTGCCGGCGTCTTCGAGCAGGCGTTCCTGCTCTCGCTCTATGACCCGCAGCGCGCCCGCGTGCTGCGCCAGGGCAACAACCCCCGCTCGCTGCGCGTTCTGGCCGAGGACATCTCCTCCCTCGTCAGCCAGAGGGCCGTGGCCGACGGTGGCAGCCGCCTGCGCTTCCTCACGGAGCCCATCAGCTCCCCGATGCTGCGCGACGTGACGGGCCGCATCCAGAAGAAGCTGCCCAACGCGCGCTTCCACGCGTTCGCGTCCATCACGGACTCCGCCGCCGGCGAGGCGAACCGCGCGCTGTTCGGCCAGCCGGTCCAGGCCCTCTACGACCTGACCCGCGCGGACGTCATCGTCTCCCTGGACGCGGACTTCCTGGAGAGCCGCCCGGAGAACCTGGCCCTCAACCGCCAGTTCGCGGACCGCCGCGACCCGAAGAACGGCGAGCTCAACCGCCTGTACGTCGCCGAATCGCGCATGTCGATCACCGGCGGCATGGCGGACCACCGCAAGCGCGTGAAGTCCTCCGAGGTCTTCGCCGTCGCCGCCGCGCTGGCGCAGGCCGTGGGTGGCGCCGCCGCCAGCCTGGGCGCCGCCGCGTCCGGCAAGGCCGGCTCGCTGAGCCCGGAGACCCAGTCGTGGGTGCAGGCCGTTGCCCAGGACCTCAAGTCCAAGGCCGGCCGCTCCGTGGTGCTCGCCGGTGAGCGCCAGCCCGCCGCCGTGCACGCGCTGGCGCAGGCCATCAACGCCGCGCTGGGCAACGTGGGCACCACCGTGAAGGTCGTCCCGGCCGCTGCTCCGGAGGCCTCGGGCCTGTCGGAGATCAGCGCCCTGGTCGCGGACATCAAGGCCGGCAAGGTGGACACGCTGGTCATCACCGCCACCAACCCCGTCTACGCCCTGCCGGTGGACGCGGGCCTGGCGGAGGTGCTGGACCCCAAGCAGAACGCCAACCGCAAGGCGCTGTCCGTCCTGTACGCGGGCCACTACGAGGACGAGACCTCCAAGTTCGCCGACTGGTTCGTGCCCCTGGCGCACCAGCTGGAGACCTGGAGCGACGGCCGCGCGGCGGACGGCACCGTCAGCATCGCGCAGCCCCTCATCCAGCCGCTCTTCAACGGCGTGCCGGAAGCGGAGCTGTACGCGCTGTTCCTCGACGAGCCCTTCCGCCCCGCCTACCAGATCCTGCGCGACTACTGGACCGCGCAGGGTGGCGAGGCCGGCCGCGCCGACTTCGAGACCCGCTGGGAGACCTGGGTCTCCGAGGGCGTCGTCCCCGGCAGCGTCGCCTCCGCGCTGACGACCGCGACCCCGGATGCGGGCGCCGCCAACGCGCTGGTCGCCGCCTATCAGCCGCCCGCGGCCGGTGAGCTGGAGATCAACTTCGTCCACGACTACAAGCTGCTGGACGGCCGCTTCGCCAACAACGCGTGGCTCCAGGAGACGCCGGACCCCATCACGAAGATCGTCTGGGACAACGCCGCCATCCTCAGCCCGGCCACGGCCAAGAAGCTGGGCCTGGAGAACGGCCACGTCGCGGAGCTGGAGTACGGCGGCCGCAAGCTGCAGGTCCCCGTCAGCGTCCTCCCCGGCAACGCGGACGACACCGTCACCGTGGCGCTGGGCTACGGCCGCACCGGCCTCCACGAGGTCGTGGCCAAGGGCGTGGGCTTCAACGCCAACCTGCTGCGCACCACGAACGCCCCCTGGTTCGACGGCGGCGCGAAGCTGACCAAGGTCCGCGGCAGCCACAAGTTCTCCCGCACCCAGTACCACTGGCGCATGGAGGGCCGCCCGCTGGCGCTCGACATGTCCGTCAGCGAGCTTGCGCACCCGTCGAAGGAGACGGCGCACACGCTGGAGCGCGTCCAGGCCAAGTACGAGCTGGGCAAGCAGAACAACCTGCCCGACTTCGACTACGCCAAGACGCCGCAGGAGGGCTACAAGTGGGGCATGTCCATCGACCTGTCGCGCTGCACGGGCTGCAACGCGTGCGTCGTGGCGTGCCAGGCGGAGAACAACATCCCCGTCGTCGGCAAGCAGCAGGTGGGCGTCGGCCGTGAGATGAACTGGCTGCGCATCGACCGCTACTTCCAGGGCGATGAGAACGACCCCGCCATGGTCATGCAGCCCGTCGCGTGCGTGCACTGCGAGAAGGCCCCCTGCGAGTACGTCTGCCCGGTGAACGCCACCGTGCACTCGGACGAGGGCCTCAACGACATGGTGTACAACCGCTGCATCGGCACGCGGTACTGCTCCAACAACTGCCCGTACAAGGTCCGCCGCTTCAACTACCTGCACTACACGCAGGGCAAGACGCCGACCGAGAAGATGCTGATGAACCCGGACGTCACGGTGCGCAACCGCGGCGTCATGGAGAAGTGCACCTACTGCGTGCAGCGCATCGAGCGGGTCCGCATCAACGCCCGCGTCGAGAAGCGCCTCATCCAGGAGAAGGAGCTCCAGACGGCGTGCCAGCAGACCTGCCCCACGCAGGCCATCGCCTTCGGCTCCCTGGCGGACCCCGCCCAGCGCGTCACGCAGCTCCACGAGGACGAGCGTGCCTACCGGCTGCTGCACGAGCTGGGCACCCGCCCCCGCACCGCCCACCTCATCCGCCTGCGCAACCCCAACCCTGCCCTCGTGCCCGCCGCCCCTGCTGAAGCCGCGCCGGCGCATGAAGGAGGTCACTGACCGTCATGGCCGAGACCGCACACGCACTCCCGCTCGACCCCCTCGAGCCCCGGGACCTCGTCGCGCCGCACCACGACGACAAGTCCCTCAATGAAACGCTGCTGGACCATGTCTGGCGCAAGCCCGGCAAGGGCTGGTTCATGCTGCTGGGCATCACGTCCGCGGCGCTGGGCCTCCTGGTCGTCGGTGTCACGTACACCCTCGCGCGCGGCATCGGCGTGTGGGGCAACAACCAGCCGGTGGGCTGGGCGTTCGACATCATCAACTTCGTCTGGTGGGTCGGTATCGGCCACGCCGGTACGCTCATCTCCGCCATCCTCCTGCTCTTCCAGCAGAAGTGGCGCACGAGCATCAACCGGTTCGCGGAAGCCATGACGCTGTTCGCGGTCATGTGCGCCGGCCTGTTCCCGCTGCTCCACACGGGCCGTCCCTGGTTCGCCTTCTGGCTGTTCCCCTACCCCAGCACCCTGGGCGCCTGGGCGCAGTTCCGCTCGCCGCTCGTGTGGGACGTGTTCGCCATCTCCACGTACCTCACGGTGTCCGCGCTCTTCTGGTTCGTGGGCCTCATCCCGGACCTGGCGGCCCTGCGTGACTCGTCCAAGGGCAAGCTGCAGCGCACCATCTACGGCCTCTTCGCGCTCGGCTGGCGCGGCTCCGGCCGTCACTGGCACAACTACAAGATTGGCTACCTGCTGCTCGCCGGCCTCTCGACGCCGCTCGTGGTGTCCGTGCACACCATCGTGTCGTTCGACTTCGCCGTGTCCCAGATTCCGGGTTGGCACGCGACCATCTTCCCGCCCTACTTCGTGGCCGGCGCCGTGTTCAGCGGCTTCGCGATGGTCATCACGCTCATCGTCCCCGCCCGCAAGTACCTGGGCCTCCGGGACGTGATTACGGACCGCCACCTGGAGAACATGAACAAGGTCATCCTCGCGACGGGCCTCATCGTGTCCTACGGGTACATGATGGAGCACTTCATCGCCTGGTACTCCATGAACCAGTACGAGTTCTGGACCTTCTACGTGAACCGCGCCACGGGCCCCTACGCCGGCGTGTACTGGCTGATGATCACCTGCAACGTGGTCACCCCGAACATCTTCTGGTTCAAGAAGGCCCGCACCAGCATCCCCATCATGTGGGTGGCGTCCATCGCGGTGAACATCGGCATGTGGTGCGAGCGCTTCATCATCATCGTGACGTCGCTGTCGCAGGACTTCCTGCCCTCGTCGTGGGACATCTACACGCCGACCTGGGTGGACTGGTGCATCTACATCGGCACGCTGGGCCTGTTCGGCACCCTGTTCCTCCTGTTCCTCAAGTTCGTTCCCGCCGTCGCGGTGAGCGAGGTGAAGGAGCTCCAGCTGGAGCTCAAGCACGCCGCCCACGCCGCCCATGGCAACGGACACCACGGCTCGGACGCCGCGGCCACCCACGGAGCGCACTAGCATCATGGAAGCCAAGGTCCTTGATTCCTGGGTGATGGCCGAGTTCGCCACCCCGGAAGCCCTCGTCTCCGCCACGCAGCAGATGCGCGAGAAGGGCTTCCAGGGGATGGACACCTACTCCCCGTACCCGCTGCACGGCGGGTCGGAGGCCCTCGGTCTGCCGCCCTCTCGCATGCCCTTCATCGCCCTGGGCGGCGGCCTCACCGGCATGGTGACCGCCCTCACGATGCAGACGTGGATGAACACCGTCGACTACCCGCTCAACGTCGGCGGCCGTCCGCTGCTGAGCCTCCCGGCCTGGGTGCCCATCACGTTCGAGTTGAGCGTGCTGTTCGCCGCGTTCGGCATCTTTTTCGGCCTGCTCGGCCTGAGCAAGCTGCCGCAGCCCTACCACCCGGCCTTCGAGTCGGAAGAGTTCCGCAGCGCGTCCACGCACGGCTTCTGGCTGAGCATCCCGCACCCCACGGGAACGGACGCCGCGGACGTCAAGAACCAGCTGACGGCCCTGGGCGCGACCCACGTGACCGTCGTGTCGGGAGAGAACGAATGAGGTGGCTCATCCCCGCCGCCGGGCTCGCCGCGCTCACGGGCTGCAATGTCAGCTCTGAGTTCCTCCAGCGCATGGAGCACCAGGCCAAGTACGAGTACTACGAGACGTCCGAGTTCTGGCCGGACGGGCGCGCCATGCGCGTGCCCCCCGCCGGCACCGTCCCGCGCGAGCGGCCGGTGGGCAACCCGGGCATCTCCACGGGCCGCGCCAACGGCGTGGCCGTGAACGCCATCCCGCTGCCGGTGGACAAGCACCTGCTGGAGCTTGGCCAGAAGAAGTACAACATCGTCTGCTCGCAGTGTCATGGCGTGCTCGGCGACGGCAACAGCGTCGTCGCGGAGAACATGGCGCTGCGCCTGCCGCCGTCCCTGCTGGAGCTCGCGGACAAGCCGGCCGGCCACTTCTACACCGCCATCAACGAGGGCTACGGCGTCATGCCGTCCTTCTCGGGTGAGCTCGACACGCGTGAGCGCTGGGCCGTCGTCGCCTATGTGCGCGCGCTGCAGGCCGCTCGCAGCACCGCCGGGACGCAGCCCGTCCCGCAGGAGAACCGATGACTGCCATGGAGCGCTACACCGGCACGCCCAAGCTGATGGTGCCCGCGTTCGGCCTGGGCGTGGTGGGCCTCGTGCTCACCGCCGTGGGCTTCTTCATGAACCCGGAGGCGACCAGCTTCAGCTACCTCTTGGGCTTCACCTACTGGGTCGGCATCAGCGTGTCCGCCCTCATCATGCTGGCCATCTTCCACACGGCGAAGGCGAAGTGGCCCATCGTCCTGCGCCGCGCCATGGAGACGATGTCCATCGCGGTGCCCGTCTTCGCGGTGCTCATCCTCGCCTTCATCCCCATGATGAAGCACATGTACCCCTGGGTGGATGGCTCGCCGCTGGCCGCCCACATCCACGGCATCGAGGTGGAGCACCTGTCGCATAAGAAGGCCCACTACCTGAACGGGACCTTCTTCTTCGTCCGCCAGGTCATCTACTTCGCGGTGTGGATCTTCGTCTCCCACCGGCTGTACGGCTGGAGCACCCAGCAGGACGAGGTGGGCGGGCTGGAGCTCACCGTCAAGCAGCGCCGCTTCTCCCCGGGCGCCCTGCCCTTCCTGGCGCTGACCATCACCTTCGCGTCCTTCGACTGGCTGATGAGCCTCACCCCGCTGTGGCAGTCCACCATCTTCGGCGTCTACTACTTCGCCGGCAGCTTCCTGGCCGCCTTCTGCGTCCTCACGCTGGCCACCATCCGGGCCCAGGGCAAGGACCTGTACGGCAGCCTGGTGAAGACGCCGCACTACCACAACCTGGGCAAGCTCATCTTCGCCTTCACGGCGTTCTGGGCCTACATCGGCTTCTCCCAGTTCCTGCTGGTGTGGATCGCCAACATCCCGGAAGAGGCCCCCTGGTACGGCCTGCGCATGTACGGCCCGTGGCGTGGCGTGTCCCTGGTCATCTTCTTCGGCCACTTCGTGCTGCCGTTCTTCACGCTGCTGTCACGCAAGCTGAAGGAGAAGACCGGGACCCTGGCCGTGGCCGCCCTCTACATGCTTCTCATGCACGCCGTGGACCTGTATTGGCTCATCTGGCCGGCGTTCTCCGGTGAGGCCGGTCCGACGTTCCACTGGACGCTCATCACGGCCTTCGTGGGCGTGGGCGGAGTCTCGGTGGGTTACGCCCTGTACCGGGCGCGCAACAAGTACACGTTCCCGGTGAAGGACCCCTACATCGCGGAGTCCCTGAGGTACGTGCAGCCATGAAGAAGACCCAGTCCGAAGTCGAATCGCGGGTCATCGTCGGCGCGCATGGCGTCGCCGCCGAGGAAGACCACCTGGTCATGGGGAAGATCGTCGGCGTCGGTGTCGGCGCCATGGTCCTCTTCTTCGTGGGCGCGGTGTGGGCCTGGCGCATCCAGGTCGTCACCACGCAGGATGCCCAGCCGGACGGTCCTCCCCCCCGCCCCGCCGCGGTGGGCCAGTACGAGATTGGCATCGTGAACCAGCGCCTGTTCGAACAGGACTGGCGCGCGGCGGAGAAGCTTGGCGGCCAGCACCAGGCGCTGAAGAACGGCTGGGGTGACCAGCCGGGCGTCACCGCCCACAAGTCGCTGGGGCAGGCCATGGACCAGGTCATCACGACCGAGGCCCAGAAGGCCCGCGAGCCGGCTCCGGCCCCCACGCC
>NZ_RAWP01000114.1:0-31399 GCF_003668935.1 Corallococcus sp. AB032C
ACAGCATCATCGGCGACACGCAAGAAACCGGCTCGCTGATGGGCGACGAGTTCTGCTTCGGCCGCTCCCCCTCATCCAGTCGGTCCGAGAATGGGGCCGTCTCCCTCAACCACCGTGCGCGGCAACACTGGGGGCGTTACACGGCACCAACGGCCTCACCGACGTGACCCTGTTCCTGGGCGAGCTCGGAGGCCTCAACCCCGCCTTCACGATCGCCTCCCTGAACCGCATCCGCGGCACGGGGAACATCACCAACTTCCAGCTCTTCGCCCTGCTCACGATCTTCGACCCCGACGGGACGATCCCCGGCGTCTTCCTCAATCCGGAGGTCTGGGCGGCTGGCTCGACCGGCACGGAAGACCCGCCGAACTGGTGGAACCTCGGGCACCGGCCGGTGAAGTTCTTCGACGCCGGGATGAGCAGCGACGCCACGCGCATCGAGCTCTCGTGGTACATGCCGGGCGCCGCACTGCCGAACTACCAGGAAGGCTACGACTGGATCCTCGACAACGAGTACCAGGCGAACACCTGGATGCTCGGGCTGAAGTCGCCGGCCTACCCTCTGCCGGTCAACACGGCGCTCGCGGCGCAGGGGTCGATCCTGTTCCACACGCTCGATCTGTGGGCAGCGAACCGCAACAACCCGGTCGTGAAGCCGCAGCAGGCCGGCAACGGCTCGTGCGCGAGCTGCCATGGAGCCTACGCGCCGCGCTACGTGAACGATCCGAACTTCCTCGCCAATCCCTTGTTCGAGGGCATGGCGGCCAACGTCACGCCAATCGGGGTCCTCGACACCGATGACGCCCGACTGCTTGCCAACGACGGAGCCATCGCGACCCAGGCCAGGTACAGCTTCTTCGGGTACGAAGGTCAGGACGGGTGCGCCGACAAGTACAACATGATCGGCTATCTCGCGCAGCCTCTCTACGGTATCTGGGCGTCCGCCCCCTACTTCCACAACGGCTCGGTGCCCGACCTCTGGAGCTTGCTCAAGTCGGCGGACCGCCCGCGGATCTGGCGTCGCAAGTCGAAGTCGCCGAGGTTCGGCGTCGTGATGGGATTCGAGACCGACCTCGCGAAGGCCTATGACCAGACCAGGATTGGGTGGAAGTACGACACGATTCCGTGCAGCTACCTGACCTTCTCGCCGTTCAACCACTGCAATCCGTGGGATCCGAACGAGACGCCGCTCATCGAGAGCGGGCTGTCGCTGCTGTACGGCAACGGCGCGCTGGCCTGGAATCTCCTCGGCAGCATCGTGGCCCCGAGTTTCTCGAACTCGGATATCGAGGATCGCAAGATCTACAACACCCGGATGTTCAGCCAGTCGAACTCGGGCCACACGTTCACCGACGTGCTGACCGATGCGGAGCGCACCGCGCTGATCGAGTACATGAAGACGTTGTGAGCCCCACGCCGGAGCGTGGCGGGGATTCTCTCGCCACGCTCCGGCACACGCCAGCGCAGCCCAGCAGGTCTCAGGCACCGCGCCCCCAGAGCGGCCATAACCTCTGGCTGAGAAAGAAGAGGTGTTCCGTTGGGCGACTGGGGAAACCATGCGTGGGAAACCGACGAGGGCGCGGATTGGTTCGGCGGCCCTTACATGGTTCCATCGCAATACGGTGCCGAGCTCGCCGCGCTGCTGCGCAAATCGATTGAGGTGCTCGGTCACATGATTGCTCCCCCCTCGGACGACTGGGCCTTTCTGGATCTCTGGGAAGGTGACGAGGCGGTGAAAGAGGATGTGTCAAACCAGATCGCGGCCCTGCAAGCACGTCTTGCGCAGTTGTCCTAGTGTGCCGGCCCCGGGTACGTGCGGCTGGCATCGCTTCAGCCAAATTGGTCCGCGGGCAATGCGGGACATTGTCGCGCCAGCGATGACACGCCGCCGAATCTCCAGCCTGTCCTCACCCGTCAGCCTTGCGGCTTTCCCTCGGTCTCGCCCCCATGTGGGTTGGACGTCGGCAGTGTAGACTGCGCCAAGACGAGGACTCCATGATTCCCGCGGAAGCATTCAGAGGCAACGTTGTGGCGCAGTTGCACTACGCCGCAGGACTCTCTCCGGAAGAGGCTTCTGTCGTCCTCGAAAGCCGGCTGGAGGACCAGACGTGGACAGCCGCGGCTGCCCTATGGGTCGAGGTCGCGTGCGAGGTCGACAGACGTTCCGGGCGCAGCGGCATGGCCACTGCGCTGGTGGCCAGGCTGGCCCGACAGCTGATGGGAGTGCCCATTCGCACCAACCATCATGACTTCCTGCCGCGCGTTTTCGCGGAGCTCATCGCCGCTCCTTCTACCGCGGCCTCCATTGGACCGGTCCTCGATCCGCTGGTGGGGTGGATTGCGCAGAGCGCCAAGGCTGGAGACGCGGGACTGGTGGCCAAGATCCTGAATGCCACCCGGAGCCATCTCTCGATTGTTGCCTGTATTCGAGACCGGTCTATCGAGAACATCAGTCAGCTCCTCGGCCTCCTCTCACAAGCGGAATCCAGCAAAGACAGACCAGCACAGGAGCAGAGCGAACAAGAGCAGCGCCTCCTGGAGCTGCGCCGACGCACCGATCTGCTCAGGTCTTTCGGTCCCCTGGCTCAGTGGATGATCGAAAAGGGCGCAGCGGAACTTCGCCAGCCAGGGCAGGGGCCATTGCTCGTCATGCTGTTGGAGTGCCTCGCCGAGGGAAAGCCTGCGGAGCTTCAGCTCGTTCTTCGGTTCCTCTCTCTTCAATCCAGACCCGAGGAGGGGGTCGGGATTCAGCACATGGAGCTCTTCTGGCAGGTGGCGGAGCGTGTGCTCGAGGAAGGTGCTCCAGGTACGCTCATTTGCGAGTTGGTAGCCGCGATGTACCGTGGAAACTGGTGGGCCGAGCACTGCTCCCATCCGCTGGAGGTTCCGACGAAGCTGCCTCGGGCGAGCCAGGCCATTCTCCAGGGACTCGTCGATGGGCGCTTCGAGGCCATCGCCCATGGCGCCAACGAGCGCTTTCATCCAGTCACCTGGCGGCTGGCTTTCCAGCATCCTCCTGGGCAGTCAAAGCCCTTGCGGTTCCTCGATGTGCCTCCTCTCGCCCACGCGCTGGAGATTCTGGGCACCGCGGCAGGTGAAAAGAACGCGCCCACGGCGGTAGCGGACTGGGCACACCATCTGGTCAAAGAATGGATTCGTCTTCATGGGCTGCGTGCCAGGAAAGACCTGGAGCCGCTCTTGAAGCTCACGGCCCTGCCGGGTCTGGGCGCGGCGGTGGCCATCGGTCTCAAGGAAGCACTCGAGGCGGCCCCTCCGACGGACGACACGCCTCTAGCGTTGCGACTTCTCAACGAACTTGGAGGGACCCCGGACGCCCTTCGAGCAGTGCTCACCCTTGAGTTGGAGCGGCCTGACTTCACCCGTCGCAACACAGCCTCTCTGAGTTGGCTCCAGGATGAGTTCCGCCGTGTCCTTCACCTGCCGTGGACCGAGCCCGTCTTCGGTATCGATCTGCCTCGGATGTTCCAGGGGGCGCGAGACGTGCGCTTCGCGGCGCTGCCCCAGGAGGCTCAAGTCGAACTGCGCGGCGACTGCGTCACCCTCCACGAGCCGAGCTATCAGCAGATGGTGGCCAGCATCTCTGACAAGGAAGAGCTCCTGGTTACCGCCATGCTGTACTTCCTGCACGAGTGGGTTCACGTGCAACAAAACATTGGCCAGAAGCGCATGGTGGACCTCCTGCGAGAGGCAGCGGGCGAGTCGACGCTGATGCAGTTGGACCTGTCGGCGGACCATGCCGCGGCCCAGCTCACCCGGCGCGTTGAGCCTCGGTGGAGCCTGGCCTGGCTCAAGGACCTTCAGAGCCGCTCCCTGCTCAGCTATCCGGCCGGGCGCGGTCACACCACTGCATCGCGGGGCCGCAAGACCACCCGGCTCATCTCACTGCGGCTCGACCACCTTGTACGCACCGCTTCCCGTACTCCGGGCTGGTTCTCGAAGCTTGGTGAAGGTTACGTTTTCGTGGATCTCAGCCCAGGAGGCGGTGCCATGTTCCTCCTCGTCAGCGGCCCACCTCTCTCCGTCGTAGACCACACGCGCCTATCATCCGAACAGACCGCCTTCCTCACCGCAATCATGGATGAGCGCGATGAGCAAGGCGACAGGCTCACTGAGCTCGACGCGCTACTTCGGATCAGCTTTCGAGTCAGTTGAGCCGGGCAGGACCTGTGCCTACTCCAATTTCGACCGCAGCATAATGCCTGACATGGGAGGTGTCCGCGCAGCAACAAAGCAAGTCCGCCCTGGAGGGGGGCCCTACGCGACAGGTGCCTCCCAGGTGGTAGCCTCACGCGGCTGTCCATACGAAAGGCCATTCCCCATGTCCAAGTGGCTCGCTGTCATGCTAGGCATTGTTATTGGATTCGGCACGATGATCCCCGCGTTCGCCATGGCCGTCGAACCAGACGCGAGGCCGGATGACTACCCGGGCCCCTGCTACCTGTCGCTGATCTGCCAGAACGGCATGACGGTGAGTTGCACGGGTCAGTACGAGTGCGATTACCGGTCAGACTCGCCGGGGTCCCCTGGCTGGGTTCGCTGTGACGGCGCAGGCTACTCCTGCGGTGGAGACAGCTGGTAACCCTTGCAAGAGACTGCCCTCCCGAACTCCGCGACCGATGTCGCGGAGCCTGCATGACTGTGACTCAGGGTACTTCGATGTCCGGCGGCACCTGGAGCGCCAGTTCCTGGCAGCTCGCGGGCGCCTGGCCCTTCGCCATGGCACTCTGGCGATACTGTCTGCGGAGCTTCAGGCTTCGACTTTCCGACTCCCCACCTTCCTGTTTGGGGTCAGCAGGCGCCTGTTCGAGCGAGCAACCGTACACTTCACCTTCGACTCGGTGGGGCATCGCGGGCGAGTCACCCGTCCGCGGCGAATGTGGCGCGCACGTAGGCAGCGTCTCCTTCAGGCTCCACCGGGTGTACTGCCGCGACACCAATTCCAAGTGAGGCGGGATGTACTCGCTGCGGAACTGATACTCAAAGCGCGTCACGGTACGCATCATGGGCACGTGACCGCATTTCTGACGGTGCTCGAAGCGCGTCACCATTCGCGTGCGCGGCACGGAGCGGGTCGTCTTCGAGGACGCGTCGTACTGACTCTCGTAGTAGGTTTCCGAGACAGTGCGCGGCTCCGTGACGGACTGGCATTGAAACTGGCTTTCGAAAACAGTCTTTGTGACTGGAACCATGTGATGCCGCATCTCGGTACGCCCCGGCGTACTTTGAAGCATCCGGCCACTCTCAACTGAAGACTCCGGCACAATCTCCGTCCGGCACTCTACCGGCTCCCCATCCTGGTCACTCGCCAGCACGATGTGCACGTCGCTGACGTAGCGCCCCCCTGCGGCTTCCGCGCGCTTCATGAAGTCGAGCAGCAGCTGGGTACCATCCTGCCGGGCACCGAAGGCGACCGCCAGCTTCCACGGCTTGAAGCCAGAGGCCGTAGCCTCCTCCCTCGTTGTCAGGGTCACCCCGTTCGCCTGGTACCCCTGAGGCCTATGCATGCACCCAGCTGCAACGAGAAACACCCACGCATGGCTCGCGACCCGTCTCAAGAGACCACCCCCTCCTATCGACAGCTCGGACTTCATAGCAGAAGACCGCTCCCCGATCAGGCCGTGGGGACCGTCCCGCCATCGATGACGAACTCCGTCCCCGTCACCGAGCCCGCGCGCGGCGAAGCGACGAAGGCGATGAGGTCGGCCACCTCGCGAGGTTTCACCGGACGCCCCACAGGAATGCCACCCAGCGACTGCATGATGATCTGCTTGCCGCCCTCGTAGTCGGTGCCCGCCTGTTTCGCCAGGAGCTCGGCGAGGTGCACGGCGGCCTCTGTTTCGACCCACCCTGGCGAGACGCGCACCACGCGCACGCCTTTGGGCGTCACCTCTTTCGACAGCGCCTTGCTGTACGTGGAGAGCGCCGCCTTCGCCGCGGCGTACGCCGTCGTGGATTCGGGCAAAGGCAGCTCATGCTGAATCGAGGTGACGTGGACGATGACGCCGGAGCCCTGCGCGAGCATCGCTGGCAACGGCGCGCGGTCGAGCCGCACGGCGGGCATGAGGTTCAGGTTCAGCTCTTTCTGCCAATCTTCGTCCGTGAGTGCCGCGAAGCCGCTGCCCGGGGCGGTGGAGCCTCCCAGCACATTCACGAGGATGTCGATGCCCCCGAGGTGCGCCATGGCCTGCCGGACGACCTCTTCGCAGCCCTTCGCCGTCGTTACGTCAGCCGCGACATAGTGGACGTCCTTCGTGTCGCTCGGCACCGTGCGCGCCGTGGCGATGACGCGTACGCCAGCCTCGACCAGCGCCGCGACGACAGCCGCCCCGACGCCTTTGGTCCCGCCCGTTGGCCCTTCAATTCGAGATCGAAGCTCATGAAGCGATCTCCAAGCGCGTGATGAGATGACCAGCGACGGTGAACGCGAACCGCAGTCGCGCCGGGCTGCCAGGGAAGTTGCCGCTCACCTTCGCGGTCACTGTCGTGCGCGCTCCAGCCGTGTCCGCGGACAGAGGCTCGGTGGAGAAAGCGTATTTGGCGACTCCCGCGCGGTTCCACGCGGCAATGGCGGCGCGACCGCGATGTTCGTGTCGCTCGTCCAGGACGACGGCGTCGTCGGCGAAACACCGGGCGACGGCCTGCGGGTCGGTGGTCTCGCTGGCGAAGTAGCTCGCGATGGGCGTGGGCAGTTTCAAGGAAGCAGCGCGATTCGTTGTCATGGCCATCCAGGTAATGGCGCGGTATCTCTTCCACAAGAACGCACGAAAAAGTGGGGTACATACTTTTGGGTAGGCATGACCATCACACGCCCCTGACGGCGGCCAGCGGCATCGAGTGCGCCATCCAGATGCTCGAAGGCCGCTGGAAGCGGGTCATCCTCTTCCACCTCTTCGGCGGGAATAAGCTGCGTTTCTCCGACCTTGAGCGCGCCATCCCCGCCATCTCGCAGAAGATGCTCATCCAGCAACTCAGGCAGTTGGAGCAGGACGGCATCGTCGCGCGCATCGTGCACGCCCAGGTCCCACCGAAGGTCGAGTACCACCTGACCGACTGGGGCCAGTCCCTGTGCCCAGCCCTTGACGCATTGCTGGCCTGGGCAGAGAGACGGCCCATGCTGAAACGTGAAGAGGAGCCATCGAAGGCATAGGCGTCACTGCTCGAACCCGGGTGTTGATGCCCAGCGCGAAGTGCAGCAACGCGACGTAGAGGTCCTCTCGCGTGGCTCCCGGAAGCGTCGGCAGGCCGAGGGCGGATGGCACAGGTCGCTCTCGCCAACGCTCAGGTATTGCAAGGCTCGTGGGCGAACTCCGTCGAACGCGTGCGCCTGGAACCGTGTGCCGTCCCAGACGTAGAGCTCACTCGTCGAGCACGCGTACAGTCGGTCGCGGAACCACGCCAGACTGCAGAGTTCGTGCGGGAACTCCATGTCGCGCGTCTGCCATCGTGCCCCTCTCGCGGATGGCGCCCCGGGACGCGAGCCGCGCCGCGACCGGGTGCTGACGGGTCCCACCGCGGAGCGGCGACGTGGGATTGGAATCACTGGGGCACCGCCCACACCGTCTCGCGCACTCAAGACGCTGAGCGCTCGCGCTGGGAGTCAGGTGCGTTACTGACGCATTTCGCGTATGGGAGGACTCCATGAGCACAGGTCGTGTCATGGGATTGGCGGCGCGTGTCGCCCTGCTGGCGGTGTGGGGCTGTGTCCTCGGCGTGTCGTGTGTGAAGCGACCCGTGGACTACGCACGGGAACAGGCGCGTACCCTCGCGCCAGCGAAGTTGGAGTCCTCGTCGCAGCCCTCGACGGGTCCGGTCCGGAAGATTCGGGTCCGGGTCTACGCGGACTCGGATTATCGGGAGCAGGTGGTGCGCTGGCGGAGCAGCGTCGTGTCCCAGTTGCAGCGCGCGAGCGCGGTGATGCAGGGGCCACTGGGCGTTGTCTTCGAGCTTGAGTCGACGCGCGAGTGGGCGCATCGAGGTGTCGAGGGCGAGTTGGAGGGTTCACTGACCGCGCTGGAGGGGACGGATCCGGGCGAGGGCGTGGACCTGGTGGTCGGCTTCGTCTCCGCGCTCAAGCTCTTCTCCTCCGCGCAGCATGAGTTGGGCATGGCCCGGCTGTTCGGGCGCCACTGCGTGCTGCGCGAGATGGGAAACCCGGAGGAGGTCCGCGCCATCATGGAGGCGCTGATCCACCTGCCCCAGGACGAGCGGCAGACGCTCTATGAGGAGCGGAAGATGCACAAGGAGACGTCCATCTTCCTCCACGAGTGGGCGCACACGCTGGGGGCATTCCACGTGCGCAGCTCGCACTGGATGATGTACCCGAGCTACGCACCGAATCAGGCGGCCTTCGCATCGCAGACCCTGGCGTTGCTCAAAACCAGCCTTCGCCATGCGTCGGCGGGTCGTCGCGATGACGCTGCCGCGCGGGCCTGGGCGACCGAGCTTGGGGCACTGCTGGCCTCGACGTCCTCGCCGGACTGGGAGGGACCGGAGAAGGAGGCTGTCGTCGAATGGCTCGCGAAGGTCCGCGAGGGCAAGGCGCCGCTGGTCGTTCACCAGCCCCAGGCCCCCCTGCCTCCGGAGGACCGGCGCCGGCTCGACGCAATCCTCGCGCTCGAGAAGGAGGGACGCGTGGAGGTCGCCGCCCAGCAACTGGAGCCCCTCGCGCGACGCTACCCGGAGGACTTCTTCGTCCAAAGGCTGGCCTGCTACCTGGACACGCGTGTCGCCCCCAAGCTGCCGGCGACCCGGGAGAAGTGCGAGGCCGTCGCCGGGAGATTCCCCTCCGAGCCCGCCCCCTTGTTCCACCTCGCGGCCCTGGCCCTCCAACAGGGGCAGCACCTGGAGGCGCAAGGCCAGCTCGTGCGGGCGCGGCAACGGATGGAAGCGAACCCTGCAACACCGCCGGAAGTCTGGGGAGACCTCGCGGCCTTCTTCAAGGAGACCTCCTCGGTCACGTGGGCGGAGCAGGCCACCCAGAAGGCGGGCAATGACTCTCGGACCGAGGCCCTGCGGACCTGGGCTCGGCAGGCTCGACGCTGGAAGGCGCTGCCAGTGGATGCCTCCGTGAGCGGTATCCCGGTGGAGCGGGAGGGAGAGTTCATCCGCGCGGCGAAGGACGTCGAGGAATCCCTCGATAAGGGGTCGGCGACGAAGGCGCAGGCACGACTCACCTGGCTGAGGCGGGAGTTCCCGCGCGCGGCGGTGCTGCACGTGTTGGATTGCGAAGGCCACATGCGCGCTGGCAGACCGGGGCCCGCGAAAGCGGCGTGTCGGCAGGCCGTGGCCGCGCACGAAGAGGCGGTGCAGGCGCACTTCATCCTGGGATGGCTGGCCTCAGAGTCGGGTCCCCGCGAGGAGGCGCGTACCCACCTGGAGCGTGTCGTGGCGCTGGAGCCCTTGCACAAGCAAGCGTGGCAACTCCTGGCGGAGCAGTACCGCGCCGTGGGGATGGCGGAGGCGCTGAAGACGCTCCAGGGGCGCTATCGTGAGCAGTTCGCCCAGGAGCTGCGCTGAGGGCGCGGCGCGCCTGGGCGTTGGTCGGCGGCCGCCATCCGCGGGCCGGGGGGGCGGCCCGCAGAGGCGCGTCGCAGGCCGTCGGGCCGAACTGAACTCCAGCGTCATGTCGCGCTGGGAGGCCAGCGCCATCAGCAGACATCCCGAAGCCGTGCGACACTGGAACGGGCGCCCCAACCTGAGCTGAGTCAGGACGATTGCAAATGAGCTCGACGTCACGCTCTTGCCGGCCGTCGCTGGCGCTTCGGCGTTGGCCGCTTCTCCGCCCACGTCAGGAGTTCGTCGAGCGCCGGGCAGAGCGACTGCCCCCACTCGGTCAGGTGGTACTCGACCTTTGGCGGTACCTGCGCGTGAACGATGCGCGCGACGATGCCGTCCTGCTCGAGCTGCCGAAGCTGCTGGATGAGCATCTTTTGCGTGATGGCTGGAATTGCACGCTCCAGTTCGGAGAATCGAAGCGTCTTCCCACCGAACAGGTGGAAGAGGATGACCAGCTTCCAGCGGCCCTCCAGCATCTGGATGGCTTCCTCGATGCCGCTGGCCGCCGTCACTGGCGTATGGTGTTCATGCTTACCCAAAAGTATGTACCCCACTTTTTCGTGCGTTCTTGTGGAACGGAACCGTACTCATTACAGGATGAGCCATGCAAACGACGCCCAACCTGCTCCCTGGCCAGCCAGCGCCGATCGCTGGATACTTCGCACACGCGACGACCCGCCCTGCTGCAGTGGCTCGGTGTTTCACTGACGATGCCCTCGTCGTGGATGAGCGCCACGAGCACCGCGGGCGCGCTGCCATCGAAGCGTGGACCGCTGCCGCGAACGGCAAGTACAAGTTCACGACGGAGCTGCTCGCGGCGGAGTTCGACGGACCTCGCACCACGGTGCGTGCGAACGTGACGGGCAACTTCCCAGGGAGCCCCATTGAGCTCCGCTACCGCTTCACTCTCGCGGGTGGACTCATCACTCGACTGGGGATTGCACCGTGAGTTTCGATCTCGAACTGAAGAACCGCCGCGCGCTTGTCACAGGAGGCACGAAGGGGGTCGGCGCGGCGGTCGTCACGGCCCTCGTCGAGGCCGGCGTCAAGGTTGTCGCAACCGCACGTACCACTCCCAGAGACATGCCTGGCGTGCATTACGTCGCAGCCGACGTCACGACCGTCGAAGGCTGCGCGCGGGTGGCGCGCGATGCGCTTTCGCACCTCGGTGGTATCGACATCCTGGTGCATGTGCTCGGCGGCTCGAGTGCTCCCGGAGGTGGCTTCGCTGCGCTCGACGATGACGCGTGGCAGAAGGAGCTCAATCTGAACCTGATGCCCGCGGTTCGGCTCGACCGAGCGCTCTTGCCGTCGATGCTGGCGCAAGGTGCGGGTGTCATCGTGCACGTCACGTCCATCCAACGCGAGTTGCCCCTGCCAGAATCAACGACGGCGTATGCCGCGGCGAAGGCGGCGCTGTCGACCTACAGCAAGTCGCTGTCAAAAGAGGTGGCGCCCAAGGGCGTGCGAGTGGTCCGCGTCTCGCCGGGCTGGGTGGAAACAGAAGCCTCGGTGCACCTGGCCGAGCGCCTCGCCAAGCAGGCCGGCACCGACTACGACGGTGGCAAACAGATCATCATGCAGTCGCTAGGCGGCATCCCGCTCGGCCGCCCGTCCAAGCCTCGCGAGGTCGCCGACCTCATCGCGTTCGTCGTGTCGCCGAAGGCGGGCTCCATCACCGGCACGGAGTACGTCATCGATGGCGGCACAGTGCCAACGGTGTGAGTGAAGTTGCCCCGGTTCCGCGGGGCAACTTCAGTCCTGGATGGCGGACGGCCGCGGCGCCGAAGCGCTCAGGACTGGGCCCGGCTCAGCTCGTGCTCCACGGCCTCGTAGAGGGCGCGGATGTTGGCGCCGCCGAAGCCGCGCGCGTCCTTGCGCTCCACGGCCTCGAAGAAGAGCGTCTGCCGCGGGTGCACCGAGCGCGTGAAGGACTGCAACAGCAGGCCCCATGCGTCCCGGTCCACCAGGATGCCCATCTCGCGCAGCGGGCCCAGGTCCAGGGGAATGGGGCCGAGCCGATCCTCGAGCCGCTCGTAGTACGTCGCCGGGATGTCCAGGAACTCGATGCCCTGCGTCCGGAGCTGCCGCGCGCTGGCGACGATGTCCGGGGAGAGCATGGCCAGGTGCTGCACGCCCGGCCCGCCGTGGCGCGCGAGGAACTCGCCAATCTGCCCCGGGTTCTCGTGGGAGATGGGCTCCTGCATGGGGAAGCAGATGCGCCCGGAGGGGCTCTGCACCACCTTGGAGTTCATCCCGCTGCCGTGGGTCTTGACGTTCTCCTCGTGCGACTGCCGGAAGCCGAAGGCCTCCGTGTAGAAGCGCACCATGGCGTCCAGCGTGCCCGGGGTCAGGCAGATGGCCACGTGGTCCAGGCCGGAGAACAGCTCCTTCGCCGGAGACTGAGGCGCGTCCACCGCGCGCAGGCCCGGGGGCAGGAAGCCCTCCCAAGGCCCCTCACGCTCGATGAGCGAGTGCACCACGTCGCCCATGGCCTGCACGGTGGCCTTCAGCACGCGGCGACCGTGGCCGTCCTGGAGGATGGCGGGCTCGCGCACCGGCTGGGCGCCGCGCTCGATGACGTGCGCGTAGGTGGCCACCAGGTCCGGCGTGCGCAGCGCGATGTCCCGCACGCCGTCACCGTGACGCTGGACGTACTCGGACGCGGGCGACTCGGGGGTCAGCCCCTGCGTCAGCAGCACCCGGCAGCGGCCCTGCTGCATCAGCACGCAGCGCTGCGCATCGAGCCCCGTCTCCGGACCGCCTTCCGCGACGCGACGGAAGCCCAGCGCGTCGGTGAAGAAGCGGGTCGACTGGAGGAGATCTCCAACGCACAACTCGATGTACTCAATCTCATCGACGGCCACGTTCTTCATTTCGATCCTGGAACCTGCTCGCCCCAAGCCAGGCAGCGAGAAGCGCTGATGCCGCATGTGAACAAAAACACTGCGCGTGTATCCAATTGAGCTATTTTTCCAGTACTGTCAAGCATACCTGGATTCACACGAAGTGCAGGGATGTGTCGCGTCGGTTCAGGCTTTGAAACGCGCGGGATTTCCTCCGCGTTTCAGCGCCTCGGACAGCCACCGGCCATAGACGACCTGGACGGTCCGCGCGTCGGGCCAGAACCCGCGAGCGGCGTATTTGAACAGGCGGCCCGCGGTGCGGCGGCCACTGCGCATGTGGACCACGCGGAGGCGATGCCGGACGAAGTCGGACCACGAGTGGGTGCCCGCGCGCAGGTGGCGTCCGTCCAGGGTGAACTGGCAGATGCTGAGGTCCGTCTGCTGGATGAGCGTGTCCGGCCTGGGTCCGTCCGGGACGAGCGACGGAATGTACATGAACTGGATGACATGCCTCTCCGGTGAGGTGAGGCGCATGCAGTACATGTCGCGGCCATCCGGCATCCTCCGCAACAGGAGCCCTGGCAGGTCCGGCACGGACTCGTTCCTCGGGGGCCTGGGCACGGGGGATGGCTTGCGGCGCAGCATGCGCGGCACCGGGATGCGCGGCCAGCGATTCACGTACTGCACCCGGATGATGGAGTAGCCCGTCTCCAGCATGCGGTTCAGGGTGCGTTCCATGGCCGGGAACGAGCCGGAGAAGAGGTCGTAGTCCCCATCGTCCACCGACGTGGTCATCTCCCCGCCAAGCCACCGCAGGACACGTCCGCCAATCATCCAGGTCTGCTCATCCAGCAGGTGGCTGTGGGGCAGCACCGGGAGCTTCAGGACCCGGCGCACGTCCTCGATGAGCGGAGCGCTCTTCACCCCCGCCGCGTTCGGGTCGCGCAGGTCGCTCACGCCGAGCAACTCGCAAAGGCTCTGCACCTCCGACTGCGTGAAGTCACGGACCATGGACTGCTCCTGTGGGACGCTGGGGCTGGGACGCGCGGGCTCGCGCCGGGAGCCGTGGGGCCCCTAGGATGCCGGCCGCGGTGCGGGCAAAGGATGGGGAATTCACGTGATGGATGAAGAGCTGTCGCTGGTGGGCTTCACGGAGGACATGAACCTCAACGCCGTCTTCTTCGGCTTCCTGGGGTTGTTCCAGATGGTGTTCCCGGGCCGCCTCCAGGCCTGCTACCTGCTGGGGAGCCACGCGACGAGCGAGGCCGTGGGCGAGAGCGATATCGACCTGACGCTCGTCTTCAAGGGCAGGTTCCAGCCGGGTGAGCGGCGGCGCTTCGAGCACTTCCGCCGGCACGTGAGCCCGCTGAGCCCCCTGTCGCTGGACGCGAACGCGGTGGAGGAGGAGCAGCTGCTGGAGGAGGGCGCCGTCAACCTCAAGAAGACGTCGCTGCTGCTCATGGGCGAGGACCTCCGGGAGCGCATCCCGCTGATGCCGCTGGACGCGTGGATCCGCTACTGCATGCACCGGCCCTACGTCTTCATGGAGCGCGCCCGGGCCCGCGCCGAGGGCGAGCCCCTGCGCTTCCCGCTCATCTATCCGGACCCGCGCGGCGAGCTCTACGGCTACGACCACCGCGAGGTGCTGGATGCCCAGGGCCAGTCGCACCGGGGCTTCAAGGAGCTGGTCACCCTGGCCTGCCGGCTGGCGACGGCCGAGGTGGCGGTGAAGGCGGGCGGGTACACGTACTCCAAACGCGAGGCCATCGAGGCGCACCGCGAGCTCGTCAACGACGCGTGGACGCCCCTGTACGAGCAGATCTACGCGGCCCGCAAGCGCTGGGGCTACCGGGTGCCCGAGGCCGCCGCGGACGTGGCGCACCTGCGGTCGCTCTGCGAGGGCATGTTGGAGGCGGAGAATCATTTCCTGGGGCTCTACAAGGGCTTCCTACTGGAGGAACTGCGGCGTGGAGCGGTGAAGGACCGGGTGCTGGCGGCCCAGCGGCTGGGGGAGATCGCCTACCCGGGTGATGAAGTGCCCGCGGCGCTGCGGGCCCTCGCGCAGGCCCCGGAAGAGGAGCTGCGCGAGGCGGCGGCGGAGTCGCTCCGTCGCCTGGGCCCGTCCGGCACCTGACCGGACCCACCGGCGGCCTGAACACCCGGGCCGCCGGCACTGAGCCGGGACTACCCGACCCGCTGGAACGAGTCCCCGGATCGGGCCCGCTCCAGCAAGGCCGTGAGGCGCTCGGCCAACGCCTCCACGTGCGGCATGGCGATGAGGGTGAAGTGGTCGCCCGGCACTTCGAGCACCTCCACCCCGCCCCGCGCCACCCTGCCCCAGCCCAGGTCCGCCTCCAGGTCCGGAGGCGCCTCGGCGGCCCGCAGCAGCACCAGTGAGCCGCTATAGGGCCCGGGCACGAAGGCCCGAGCGGCCCGCCGGTTTCGCGCGAACACGCGCCACAGGCCGCGCAGCTCCTCGCACGCCTCCTCCTCGAGGCCCGGGATGACGGGGGCCGGCCCCTCCAGCAGGGAGCGCAGCTCCACCGCGTCCACCTGCTGGAGCACCTCGGCCGCGCGCGGGTGCACGCCCGACAGCTTGGACAGGTGGTCCGCGAACTCGAGCACGCCCTGCCACTCCTCCTCGGCCGGGCCCTCGTCCTGGCTGCTCGCGTCGATGACGACCAGCATCCCCACCTGCTCGCCCAGGGCCTCGAGCTGCCGCGCCATCTCGTACGCGACGCGTCCGCCCAGCGACCAGCCGCCCAGCAGGTACGGCCCTTCCGGCTGCACCTCGCGCACGGACTCCAGGTAGCGGGTGGCCATCTCCTCCACCGTCTCGCCGCCTCCGCTCGCCGGCACCTGCAACCCGTAGAAGGGCTGCTCCGGCGGCAGGCGCCGCGCCAGCTCCAGGTAGCCGAGCACGCTGCCACCCACCGGGTGCACGCAGAAGAAGGGACGGGCCTCACCGCCCTTGCGCAGCGTCACCAGCGGCGAGTCCGACGACGTGCCCGCTTCGATGCGCGCCGACAGTCCTTCCAGCGTCGGCGCCTCGAAGAGGTCGATGACCGCGAGCTGGACTTCGAACAGCGCCCGCACGCGCGCCACCACCTGCGTGGCCAGCAGGGAGTGGCCGCCCAGGTCGAAGAAGTCATCGTGCACGCCCACGCGCGGCACGTTGAGCAGCTCCCGCCAGAGCACCGCCAGCCGTTCCTCCGTCCGCGTGCGCGGGGCGGTGTAGGACGTCTCCGTCCGCACGCGCGACGGCGCCGGGAGCGCCTTGCGGTCCACCTTGCCGTTGGACGTCAGCGGCAGCGCTTCCAGCACCACGAAGGCCGACGGCACCATGTAGTCCGGCAGCCGGGCCGCCAGGTGGTCGCGCAGCAGCGCTTCCTCCAGGGTGACGCCCGGCTTCGCCACCGCGTACGCCACCAGCTGCTTTCCGCTGGCCTCGTCGCGCGCCACCACCACGCACTCGCCCACGCCGGCATGCTGCGCCAGCACCGCCTCCACCTCGCCCAGCTCCACGCGGTAGCCGCGAATCTTGAGCTGGTGGTCCACGCGGCCGAGGAACTCGATGCGGCCGTCCTCCAGCCACCGCACGCGGTCTCCGGTGCGGTACAGCCTGGCGCCGGCCACGCCGCTGAAGCCGTCCGGCAGGAAGCGCTCCGCCGTCAGGTCCGGCCGGCCCAGGTAGCCGCGGCCCACGCTCTCGCCGCCGACGAACAGCTCGCCCGGCACGCCCGGGGGCACCGGCTGGCCATACCCGTCCAGCACGTACACCCGCACGTTGCCCAGGGGCTTGCCCAGCGGCACCGTCTGCGCCCCGGGCACGCGCACGCCGCGCTCCACCTTCTGCGCGAGCACGCCCACCGTCGTCTCCGTGGGGCCGTAGTGGTTGAACACCTCGCACTCCGGCGCGAGCGCGTGCACCCGCTCCACCAGGGCCCACTCCGACTTGTCGCCGCCCAGCACCAGCCGCTTGCGAGGCAGCAGCGCCTGGGCGGCCTCGTCCGCCAGCAGCGCCTCCAGGTGCGTCGGGACGATCTTCAAGCCCTCCACCTGGTGCTCGCGCCCGTACGCCGTCATCAGCGCCGAGTCAGAGACGGTCCGCCGGTCCACCAGGTGCACCGCCCCGCCCGCGCACAGCGTGGGGAAGAGCGCGGTGTGCCCCAGGTCCGCCGCCAGCGTGGACACCGACGCGAAGCTCATCTCCCGCGGCAGGTCCAGCCTCCGGCTCACGCCCGCCACGTAGCAGGCGAGCTGGCCGTGCTCGATGCACACGCCCTTGGGCTGCCCCGTGCTTCCCGACGTGTAGATGACGTAGGCCACGTTGCCCGGCACCGCGCCGCTGACCGGCGCCTCCTCCGGCTGGGACTCCAAGAGCCCGTCCCCGGCGTCCAGGCTGACCAGGAACTCACCCTGCGACGGCAGCTCGTTGGCCAGCGCCTCCTCGGTGACGATGACCTGCACCCGCGCGTCGTTGAGGACGTGCCGCACGCGCTCGCTCATGTGCGCGTGCGCCGGGTCCAGGGCCACGTAGGCGCCGCCGGCCTTGAGGATGCCCAGCAGGCCCACCAGCGCGTGCGCCCGCCGCTCCACGAACAGGCCCACCCGCGTCTCCGGCCCCACGCCCAGCGCCTTCAGCCAGTGCGCCAGCTGGTTGGCCTTGCGCTCCAGCTCCGCGTAGGTGAGCCGCTCGTCGCCAGCCACCACCGCCACCGCGTCCGGCACCCGCGCCGCCTGCTCGGAGATGAGCTCGTGGATGCACCGCCGCTCGTACGGCGCCGCGGTGTCGTTCCAATCCACCAGCACCCGCTTGCGCTCCTCCTCGGACAGCAGGGGGAGCTGGGACAGCCGCAGGGCGCCGCCCTTCTGGGCCACCACGCCCTCCAGCAGCCGCTGGAAGCGCCGCGCCAGGAGCGCGATGGTGGGCTCGTCGAAGAGGTCCATGCTGTACATCCAGGTGATGACCAGCCCGTCGGGCCGGGGGTTCACCAGCACCGTCAGGTCCAGCTTCGCGGTGGCCGGGTCGCCACCCTCCGCGCTCACCTTGAGCCCGGGCAGCTCCAGCGCCGACACGGGCATGTTCTGGAGCACGAACTTCACCTGGAACAGCGGCGCGTGCGCCGTGGTGCGGTCCGGGTTGATGGCGCGCACCACCTCCTCGAAGGGGAGGTCCTGGTGCGCGTACGCGTCCATCGACACCTGCTTCGCCTGCGCCAGCAGCGCGGTGAAGGTCGGGTCCCCCTCCATCCGCAGGCGCAGCACGAGCTGGTTGATGAAGAAGCCGATGAGCGACTCCGTCTCCGCGTGGTTGCGGTTGGCCACGTCCGTGCCCACCACCAGGTCGGTCTGCCCGCTGTAGCGGTGCAGCAGGGACTGGAAGCCCGCCATCAGGACCATGAAGAGGGTGGCGCCCTCGCGCTGGCCCAGCGCCTCCAGGTTGCCGGCGAGGCGCGCGTCCATCATCGACACGTGCGTCCCGCCCCGGTAGCTGCGCACCGCGGGCCGCGGACGGTCCGCCGGCAGCTCCAGCGAGGAGGGCGCGCCCTCCAGCTGCTTCCGCCAGTAGCCGAGCTGCGTCTCCAGGGTTTCTTCCCGCAGCCACTGCCGCTGCCACGCCGCGTAGTCCGCGTACTGCAGCGTCAGCTCCGGCAGGGGTGAGGGCTGGCCGTCGCGGTAGGCCCCGTAGAGCGACACCACCTCGCGCACCAGCACGCCCATGGACCAGCCGTCCGAGACGATGTGGTGCATCGTCAGGAGCAGCAGGTGCGACTCCTCGCTCAGCCACAGCAACGTGGCGCGCACCAGCGGGCCGCGCGCCAGGTCGAACGGCCGGCGCGCCTCCTCCTCCTGGAGCCGCTGAGCCTGCGCGTCGCGCTGCGCTTCCGGAAGCTCGCGCAGGTCCATCCGGGACAGCGGCGGCATCGCCTGGGGCCACACCACCTGGGCCGGACCGTCCTCGCCGTCGTGGAACGTGGTGCGCAGGGATTCATGGCGGCGCACCACCTCCTGGAAGGCGCGATCCAGCGCATCGGCGTTCAGCGCGCCCTCGACCCGGACCGCGATGGGGATGTTGTAGAAGGGCATCCCCGGCTCCAGCTGATCCAGGAACCAGAGCCGCTGCTGCGCGAAGGACATGGGCATGCGCTCCCGCCGCGGCATGGGCCGCAGGGGGAAGGCGTCCGCCCCGCTCGCGTGTCCGGCGAGGGCGTCCACGCGCGCGGCCTGCTCGGCCAGGGTGCGGGCCTCGAAGACAACGCGCAGGGGCAGCTCCACCTGGAAGCCGTTGCGGATGCGCGACAGCAGCTGGGTGGCCACCAGCGAGTGGCCGCCCAGGTCGAAGAAGCTGTCGTGCACGCTGACGCGCTCCACGCCGAGCAGCTCGCTCCAGATGGCGGCGAGCCGCCGCTCCGTGTCGGTGGACGGCGCGACGAAGTCCTCCTCGGCGCGCAGCGTCTCCGGCGCCGGCAGCGCCTGCTTGTCCACCTTGCCGCTGGAGCTCAGCGGCAGCGTGGGCAGCGCGACGAACGCGGAGGGGACCATGTACTCGGGCAGCCGCGCCTGGAGGAAGCCGCGCAGCTCGGCCGCGGTGAGCGAGTCCTCCCCGACGTGGTAGGCCACCATCCGCATCAGGCCCGGCGCGTCCTCGCGCACCAGCACCACTGCTTCGCGCACCCCGGGGTGCTTGAGCAGCACGGCCTCCACTTCGCCCAGCTCCACGCGGTAGCCGCGCAGCTTCACCTGGTTGTCGAGCCGTCCCAGGAACTCGATGGAGCCCTCGGGCAGCCAGCGCACCAGGTCACCGGTGCGGTACAGCCGGGCGCCGGGGGCACCGAGGAACGGATCCGGCACGAAGCGGTCCGCCGTCAGCTCGGGACGGCCGAGGTAGCCGCGGCCCACGCCCGCGCCGCCGATGTACAGCTCGCCGGGCAGCCCCGTGGGGACGGGCTCCAGGTGCGCATCCAGCACGTACACCTGGGCGTTGGTGATGGGCTGGCCGATGGTGGGCCGGGCCGCGTCCACGTCCGCGCTGAAGGTGGCGCAGATGGTGGTCTCCGTGGGGCCGTAGGCGTTGATGAACCGCCGTCCGGGCTTCCAGCGCGCCACCACTTCCGGCGTGCAGGCCTCGCCCGCCGCGGCCACCACCTTCAGGGCCGGCAGCTCGTCGGGCGACAGCTGGGCCAGCACCGACGGCGTGAGCGTCACGGTGGTGATGGCCTGCTCGGCGAGCAGCGTCTTCAGGGACGTGCCGGGCATCAGGTCCTCCCGGCGCGCCAGGGACAGCCGGGCGCCGGACACCAGCGTCGGGAAGATTTCCCAGACGGACGCGTCGAAGCCGGAGGAGAAGAACTGCAGCACCCGCTTCCCGGGGCCCAGCTCCAGGGCCTCGATGCAGGCCAGGGTGGTGTTGGTCAGCCCGCGGTGCTCCAGCAGCACGCCCTTGGGGGTGCCCGTGGAGCCGGAGGTGAAGATGACATAGGCGAGATGGCTGTCCTTGGCGCCTCCCTCCAGGTCATGGTCCGGGTAGCGCTCCACGCGATCCCAATCCAGGTCCAGGCACAGGGTGTGGGCGGCACGGTGGCTGAGCTGATCCGCCAGCGACTCCTGCGTCAGCAGCAGCGGCGTGCGGGCCTCGTCGGCGATGAGCTCGAGCCGGTCCTCGGGCAGGGCGGGATCCAACGGGACGTAGGCGGCGCCGGACTTGAGGATGCCGAGCACACCCACCAGCAGCTCCAGCGAGCGGTCGACGTAGAGGCCCACGAGGACGTCGGGAAGCACGCCGCGCGCGCGCAGGTAGCGCGCGAGCTGGTTCGCGCGACCGTTGAGCTCCGCGTAGGTGAGCTCCTGGCCGTCGAAGGTGACGGCGATGGCGTCCGGGGTGCGGCGCACCTGGGCCTCGAAGAGGCGGTGGACGGGCTCGGCCGCGACGGGACGGGCGGTGTCGTTCCACGCGCGCAGCAGCTGATGCCGCTCGGCCGGAGAGAGCATCTGCAGCGTGGCCAGGGGCCGCGTGGGCGACTCCACCAGCGCCTCGACGAGCACCCGCAGGTGGCTGCTCATGCGGGCGATGGTGGCCGGTTCGAACAGGTCGGTGGCGTAAGAGAGGGCACCGGAGAAGCCGTCGGGCGAGTCGACGAGCGACAGCGTCAGGTCGAACTGGGTGGTGGAGTCCTCCAGCGCCAGCGGCCGCAGGGTGAGGCCCGGGAGGACGTGGGCCAGGGACTCCTCGGGGTTGAGGACGAACCACGCCTGGAACAGCGGATTGCGGCTGAGGTCGCGCTCGGGACGCAGCTCGTCCACGAGCCGCTCGAAGGGCACGTCCTGGTGGGCGTGGGCGCCGAGCGTCACCTCTCGCACGCGGGCGAGCAGTTCCTGGAACGTGAGCGGGCCCGGCATGCGGGTGCGCAGCACCAGGGTGTTGATGAAGAAGCCGATGACGCCCTCCAGCTCGAGCTGGCCACGGCCGGCGCCGGGCGAGCCCACGCTGATGTCGTCCTGGCCCGAGTAGCGGTACAGCAGGGACTGGAAAGCGGCGAGCATCACCATGAAGGGCGTGGCGCCCTCGCGCTGACCGAGTGCCTTGAGCCGTTCCACCAGCTCGCGCGGCAGCGACACCGGGTGGCTCGCGCCACGGGAGGACTGCGCGGCCGGACGGGGCTTGTCCGTGGGCAGCTCCAGGGCGGGCGGAGCGCCGTCGAGCTGGGCCCTCCACCACGCGAGCTGCGACTCCAGGGCCTCGCCCTGGAGCCACGCGCGCTGCCACACCGCGTAGTCGGCGTACTGCATGGACAGCGGAGGCAGCGGGGCCTCGTGGCCCCGGCGATGGGCGTCGTACAGCGCGGTGAGGTCGCGGACGAGGACCTGGGTGGACCAGCCGTCGAAGACGATGTGGTGCACGGTGAGCACCAGCACGTGGGTGTGCTCACCCAGCCGCAGCAGGAGGGTGCGCAGCAGCGGGCTCTGGCCCAGGTCGAAGGGCCGCTGGGCCTCCCGCGTGGCCTGGCGCAGGGCCTCGGCCTCGCGCTCGGCGTCGGGGATGGAGCGCAGGTCGACGAGCTCCAGGACCGGCTCCACCTCCGAGGCGATGACCTGCCAGACCTGCCCGGCCTCTCCCCGGAAGGAGGTGCGCAGGGATTCGTGGCGCTGCTGCAGCGCGTGGAGCGCGTGCCGCAGGGCGGCCACGTCGAGCGCCCCTTCCAGTTGGAAGACGGCCGGGATGTTGTAGCGCGAGCCGCCCGGAGCGAGCTGCTCCAGGAACCACAGCCGCTGCTGGGCGAAGGACAGGGGCAGCGGGCCCGAGCGATCCGCGCGGACCAGCGGTGGCGCCTGCGTCGTCGGCGCCATCGCGCTGCGCTGGAGGAGCGAGGCCAGCTCCGCCACCGTGGGCGCATCGAAGAGGGCCTTGAGGGGCAACTCCACCTTCAGTGCCTCTCGGATGCGTGAGATGGCACGGGTGGCGAGGAGTGAGTGCCCGCCCAGCTCGAAGAAGCTGTCGTGCACGCCCACGCGCTCCGCGCCCAGCACCTGCGTCCACACGTCCGCCAGCGACTTCTCCGCGTCCGTGCGCGGCGCCACGTACTCGCGCGCCCGTTCCAGCAGCGCGCCGTCCGGCTCCGGCAGGGCCTTGCGATCCACCTTGCCGTTGGACGTCAGCGGCAGCGCCTCCAGCGTCACGAACGCAGAGGGCACCATGTACTCGGGCAGTCGGGCACCGAGCGCCTGGCGCAGGGGGCTCACGTCGAGGGGTTCGGGGCCATGACCGACGACGTAGGCGACGAGGCGCTTGTCACCCGCGCCCTGGCCCTTGGCCACCACCACCGCGTCCTTCACCGCCGGGTGCGCTCGCAGCGCTCCTTCCACTTCGCCCAGCTCGATGCGGAAGCCACGCACCTTCACCTGTGTGTCCGCACGGCCCAGGAACTCCAGTGTCCCGTCCGCACGCCACCTCGCCAGGTCTCCCGTCCGGTACATCCGCTCCCCGGCCACGCCTCCGTGCACGTCCGGCACGAAGCGCTCCGCCGTCAGCTCCGCGCTTCCCAGGTAACCTCGCGCCACGCCCTCTCCGGCCGCGTACAGCTCTCCGGCCACTCCCACCGGCACCGGATTCAGCGCCGCGTCCAGCACGTACACGCGCGTGTTCCCAATCGGCTGGCCAATGGCCACCACTTCGCCCACCTGACTGCCTTCCGTCATCCGGTGGCAGCTGGTGAAGAGCGTGTTCTCCGTCGGGCCGTAGCACGCCGTCACCGGCACCTTCAGCTCTTCCACCACCCGGCGCACGTGCGGCGCGGACACCACGTCTCCGCCCGTCAGCAACTGCTTGAGGCCCCGCAGCACCTCCACGTCCGCGTCCACCACCTGCGCGAAGAGTCCCGCCGTCAGGTGCAGCGTCGTGACGCCCTTCCCCTTCACCACCCGCTTCAACTCCTCCACGTCTCCCACCGGGCCCGGCGGGTACACCACCAGCCGCGCCCCATTCAGCAGGCTGCCCCATACCTCCAGCGTCGAAGCGTCAAACGACACCGGGGCAATCAGCAGCAGCGTCTCTTCAGGCCCCAGGTGCGCGTACTTCGTCCCCTTCACCGTGCGCAGCACGCCCCGCTGCTCCGTGCACACGCCCTTGGGCTTGCCCGTACTTCCCGACGTGAAGTCGATGTACGCCAGGTTGCGTCCACCCACTCCACTCCTCGGCGCGTGCTTCGGCTGCTGGGCCAGTTGCTCCTGCACTTCCTCCAGCAGCACGCACTCCACGCCCTGCACCGGCAGCTTCTCCGCCAGCGCTCGCCGCGTCACCACCACCCGCGGCTTCACCTCGCCCACCATCTGCTCCAGCCGCGCCTGGGGGTAGTCCGCCTCCAGCGGCACGTACGCGCCTCCGGACTTCGCGATGCCCACCAGCGCCACCACCAACTCCACCGAGCGCTCCAGGCACAACCCCACCCGCTCCTCGGCTCCAACCCCCTTGCTTCTCAGCAAGTGCGCCAGCTGGTTGGCTCGCTCATCCAACTGCCGGTACGTCAGCTTCTCTTCTCCGCACTCCACCGCCACCGCGTCCGGCCGCTGCGCCACCTGACGCTCGAACTCCTCCGCGATGCTGCTCTCGCGCGCGTACTCCTGCTCCGTCGCGTTCCACCCCTTCACCACCAGCTGGCGCTCCGCATCCGTCAGCAGCGTCACCTCGGAGAGCTGCTTGCCGGCGCTCGCCACCAGCTCCAGCAGCGCCACCTTCCACTGCTTCAGCAGCGCATCCATCCCGCGCTGCTCGAAGCGCGGGGTCTCGTAGACCAGCTTCAGACGTAGCTGGGAGCCGGGCATCGCGGACAACGTGAGCGCGTAGTTCGTCCGCTCCTTCGAGCGGACATCCCGCACGTCCCAACGGCTCGCACGGCCCTTCAGCGACTCATCGACAGGGTAGTTCTCGAAGATCAACAAGCTGTCGAAGAGCGCCTGGCCGCGAGGCACGTTGCTCCAGCCCTGCACCTGCACCAGCGGGCTCTGCTCGAACTGCTGCTGCTCGGCCTGCTGCTTCTGGAGCCCCTTCAGCCACTCCGCCACTCCCCCGTCATCGGGCAGCTTCACCCGGACCGGGAGCGTGTTGATGAAGAGGCCGACCATGCCTTCGACGCCGTCCAGCTCGGCCGGGCGGCCCGCCACCGTGGCGCCGAAGACGACTTCGCCTTCGCCCGCGTGCCGTCCCAGCACCAATGCCCAGGCGCCCTGCGCCAGCGTGTTCACCGTCACCTGCTGCCGCTGCGCGAAGCCCTGCACCGCCGACGTCTCCTCCTCCGTCAACTGCAGCGTCACCTCGTCCTGGTTGTTCGTGCCGCCCTTCGCCCCACGCGCTTCCAGCGGCAGCCGCGTCGGCGCGCTCACGCCCTTCAGCGCCTCACGCCAGTACGCCTCCGCCTCCTTCGTGTCCTGCTTCGCAAGCCATCCGAGGTACTCGCGGTACGCAGGGCGCGTCCGGCCCCGCACGTCGCCACCCGTGACGAGCGCCTCGTACGTCGTGAAGACCTCCTCCAGCACCAGACCGAGGCTCCACCCGTCCAGCAGCAGGTGGTGGTGGCTCCACACGCACCGCCAGCCGTCTTCGCCCAGCTTCATCACCGCCATGCGCATCAGCGGCGCCTGGCCCAGCGCGAAGCCCTGGCGGGCGTCTTCCTTCAGGTACTCGTCCAGCGCGTGCTGCTGCGCCTCGCGGCCCAGGCTGCTCCAGTCACGCTCTTCCCACGGCAGTTGCACCGTGCGCTGCACCACCTGCAGCGGATCCTCCAGCCCTTCCCAGAGGAAGCGCGTGCGCAGGATGGACAGCCGCTCCACCACCGTCTGCCACGCCTGCTTCAGTGCCTCCACCTTCAGCCCGCCGCGCACTTCCCACGCGAGCTGCTCCACGTACACACCGCTGCCGCCTTCCAGCAGCGAGTGGAAGAGCAGGCCCTGCTGCAACGGAGAGAGTGGATAGACGTCCTCCACGCCCTCGCCCCGGCCCAGCACCTTCTCCAACTGCTGTGCGCTGGCCTTCACCAGCGGGAAGTCCACCGCCGTCCACAGCCCCGCTTCGGACTCCGTCCGCTGCCGCAGCAGCTGACGCAACTCCTGGGCGTAGTGCCGCGCCAGTTCCTCCACGCTCTCGCGCCGGTGCAGCTCCCGGCCGTAGTCGATAGCCACTTCCAGCCGGCCGCCTACCACCAGACCGTTGACGCCCAGCACGTGCGCGCGCTTCTCGCCCTTCGCCTGCGCTTCGCCCGCCTTCTCCTTCGCCGGCGCGAAGTACTTCGACTGCGCCGCCGTCGCGTCCACCTGTCCCAGGTAGTTGAAGACGACTTCCGCCTTCGGCAGCGCCGCCAGCTTCCGCCTCGACTCTTCCGCGCCCAGGTACTTCAGCAGCCCGAAGCCCAGGCCCTTGCCGGGCACCCGCCGCACCGACTCCTTCACCGCCCTCACCCACGCGCCCGCGCCCTCCGCCTTCGGCGCCTCCACCACCACCGGGTACACGCTGGTGAACCAACCCACCGTGCGCGACACCTCCAGCCCCACTTCTTCCTCGCGCCCATGGCCCTCCAGCTCCACCCTCACCCGCTCCAGCCCTCTCCACTTCTTCAGCGCCGCCGCCAGGCCCGCCAGCAGCACTTCGTCCACTCGCGCCCGGTACGCCCCCGGCACCTCGCGCAGCAGCGCCGCCGTCTCCTCACGGCTCAACTCCAGACGGACTTCTCCCTCCAGGCCCGTCTCATTGCGGCCGCCCGCCTCGTCCACCGGCAGCGACGGCACCTGCGCAGCGCCCTGGGCCTCCCAGTACGCCACCTCCCCTTCCACCTGCCCCGCGTACTCCTTCAGCCTCTTGGCCCACTGCTGGTACGAGGCGCTCTTCGGCCCCAACTCCACCTGCTCGCACGCCCGCTCCACGTCCTCCACCACCACCCGCCACGACACCCCATCCACCACCAGGTGGTGCACCACCACCAGCAAGCGCCGGCCCTTCTCTCCCAGCTCGAAGAGCACCGCCTTCACCAGCGGGCCCTTCTCCAAGTCCAGGCTGCCCTGCACCTGCGTCGCCACCTGCTCCAGCTCCGTGGCCACGTCCCGCGCACCGCGCAGGTCCACCTGCTCCAGCTTCAGCGAGCCCGCTTCGTCCACGCCCGCGTTGCGCTGCTTCCACTCGCCGCCAACCTGCTCGAAGCGCATCCGCAGCGCGTCGTGGTGCTTCACCACCTCGCCCAGCGCCTTCTCCAGCACCGCCGCGTCCAGCGCGCGAGAGACCTCCAGCAGCAGCGACTGGTTGCTGTGGCTCGGCTTCTTCCAGGCCTCTTCCAGGAAGCTCTTCTGAATGGCGGTCAGCTCCACCGGGCCTTCGACAGGACCCTGATCCGCCACCGCCTGCGCGGCCTTCACCACCTGCGCCAGCTCTTCCACCGTCTGCTTCTGGAAGAGCTGCTTCGGCGTCACCTCCAGGCCCGCCCTCCTCACGCGGGACACCACCTGCAGGCTCAGGATGGAGTCACCGCCCAGCTCGAAGAAGTTGTCCTGCACGCCCACGCGATTCAGGCCGAGCACCTGCGCCCAGACCTCCGCCAGCGTCTTCTCCATCTCCGTGCGCGGCGCCACGTACTGACGCGCCAGCTCCGGGCGGACGCCTTCCGGCTCGGGCAGGGCCTTGCGGTCCACCTTGCCGTTCGACGTCAGCGGCAGCGCCTCCAGCGCCACGAACGCCGAGGGCACCATGTACTCGGGCAGCCGGACCTTGAGCGCCTGACGCAGCTCGTTCGTGTCCACCGCCGCCGGGCCGTGGCCCACGACATAGGCCACCAGGCGCTTGTCACCCGCGCCCTGGCCCCTGGCCATCACCACCGCGTCCTTCACCGCCGGGTGCGCTCGCAGCGCTCCCTCCACTTCGCCCAGCTCGATGCGGAAGCCACGCACCTTCACCTGCGTGTCCGCGCGGCCCACGAACTCCAGGCTGCCGTCCTCGCGCCAGCGCGCGACGTCACCCGTGCGGTACAGCCGGGCACCCGGCTCGCCGCCAAACGCGTCCGGCACGAAGCGCTCCGCCGTCAGCTCCGGACGGCCGGGATAACCCCGAGCCACACCAACGCCTCCCAGGTACAGCTCGCCCGCGACGCCCAGGGCGACCAGGCCGCCGCGCGCGTCGAGCACATAGGTCCGCACGTTGGCCAGCGGCCGGCCAATGGACGGCGTGCGGCCGTCGGCCACGCAATCCGTGAGCGTGGCCACCACGGTGGCTTCCGTGGGCCCGTACGAGTTGACGAAGCGCCGGCCGGGGGCCCAGCGCGTCACCACCTCGGCCGGGAGCGCTTCACCGCCCGAGATGACGGTGCGAAGCGCGGGCAGCCCCTCGGACGGCGTGACGGCGAGCGCCGCCGGCGTGAGGCTGAGCACCGTGATGTTCGCGTCCCGCAGCAGCGCGGACAGCGTGTCGCCCGGCAACAATCGCTCCGCGGGCGCCAGCACCAGCGTGGCCCCCGAGGTCAGCGTGGTGAAGATCTCCTCCACCGAGAGGTCGAAGCTCAGGTTGGCGAACTGCAGCACGCGGCTGCCCGGCCCGATGCCGTACGCCACCGCCTCGTGGGTCACGAGGTTGGCCACGCTCCGGTGCTCGATGGCGGTGCCCTTGGGGGTCCCGGTGCTGCCGGAGGTGTAGATGATGTACGCGAGGTTGCCGGGGCCCGCACCACCGGGGACGCGCTCCCCGCTCTCGCGCAGGAGCGCTTCACGCGCCTCGTCCAGGCAGAGCGTGCGAGCCGAGGTCTCCGGCAGGCGTTCCCGCAGTGAGCCCTGGGTGAGCAGCACTTCGGCGCCGCTGTCGCTCAGCATGAAGGCGAGCCGCTCGCGAGGCAGCATCGGGTCCAGGGGCAGGTAGGCCCCGCCCGCCTTGAGGATGCCGAGCAGCGCCACCGCCACATCCAGCGAGCGCTCCAGGCACAGGCCGACCCGGACCTCCGGGCCCACGCCCAGCCGGTGCAGCGCCCGCGCGAGCTGGTTGGCTCGCACGTCCAGCTCCCGGTAGGTCAGCCGCTGTCCGTCGAACTCCACCGCCACCGCGTCCGGCGCCCGGTCCACCTGCGCCTCGAACAGCGAGGCGACGGTGGTGGCTTCCGGGAAGGCCACGCGGGTGCCGCTCCACGTCTCCAGTACATGCTGACGCTCCGCCTGCGTCAGCAGCGATACATCCTCCAACCGCTTGCCGGCGCTGGCCACCAGCCCCAGCAACGCCACCTTCCACTGCTTCAGCAGCGCGTCCATGCCGCGTGCCTCGAAGCGCGACACGTCATAGGCGAGCATCAGCCGCAGCTGCCTGTCAGGAATCACCGACAGCGTGAGCGCGTAGTTCGTCCGCTCCTGCACGCGGACGTCTCCGACCTCCCAGCGGTTGGCACGGCCCTTCAACGACGAATCAATGGGGTAGTTCTCGAAGACGAGCAGGCTCTCGAACAGGGCCTGTCCGCGCGGCACCTCGCTCCAGCCCTGCACGCGCACCAGCGGGCTCTGCTCATACTGCCGCTGCTCCGCCTGCTGCTCCTGCTGGGCCTTGAGCCACGACTCCACCAACTCGCCGCCACCGAGCTTCACCCGGACCGGGAGCGTGTTGATGAAGAGGCCGACCATGCCTTCGACGCCGTCCAGCTCGGCCGGGCGGCCCGCCACCGTGGCACCGAAGACGACTTCGCCTTCGCCCGCGTGACGTCCCAGCACCAATGCCCAGGCGCCCTGCGCCAGCGTGTTCACCGTCACCTGCTGCCGCTGCGCGAAGCCCTGCACCGCCGACGTCTCCTCCTCCGTCAGCTGCAGCACCAGCTCGTCCTGGGCATGGGAGTCGTCCTTCGCCCCACGCGCCTCCAGCGGCAGCCGCGTCGGCGCGCTCACGCCCTTCAGCGCCTCACGCCAGTACGCCTCCGCCTTCTTCGTGTCCTGCTTCGCAAGCCACGCGATGTACTCGCGATACGCCGCCCGCACCCGGCCGCGGAGTTCGCCACCCGTGACGAGCGCCTCGTACGTCGTGAAGACCTCGTCCAGCACCAGACCGAGGCTCCAGCCGTCCAGCAGCAGGTGGTGGTGGCTCCACACGCACCGCCACCCCTCCTCGCCCAGCTTCATCACCGCCATGCGCATCAGCGGCGCCTGGCCCAGCTCAAAGCCCTGGCGGGCGTCTTCCTTCAGGTACTCGTCCAGCGCGTGCTGCTGCGCCTCGCGGCCCAGGCTGCTCCAGTCACGCTCTTCCCACGGCAGCTGCACCGTGCGCTGCACCACCTGCAGCGGATCCTCCAGCCCTTCCCAGAGGAAGCGCGTGCGCAGGATGGACAGCCGCTCCACCACCGTCTGCCACGCCTGCTTCAGTGCCTCCACCTTCAGCCCGCCGCGCACTTCCCACGCGAGCTGCTCCACGTACACACCGCTGCCGCCTTCCAGCAGCGAGTGGAAGAGCAGGCCCTGCTGCAACGGAGAGAGTGGATAGACGTCCTCCACGCCCTCGCCCCGGCCCAGCACCTTCTCCAACTGCTGGGGGCTCGCCTTCACCAGCGGGAAGTCCACCGCCGTCCACACCCCGGCGTCCGGTTCCCGCAAATCGTTCAGCAGCTTCTTCAGCTGCCGCTCGTACTCCCGGGCCAGCTCCTCGACGCTCTCGCGGCGGTGCAGCTCCCGGCCGTATTCAATGGCCACTTCCAATCGGCCGCCCACCACCAACCCGTTGACGCCCAGCACGTGCGCGCGCTTCTCGCCCTTCGCGTGCGCCTCGCCCGCACGCTCCTTCGCTTGCGCGAAGTACTTCGACTGCGCGGCCGCCGCGTCCAACTGACCCAGGTAGTTGAAGACGACTTCCGCCTTCGGCAGCGCCGCCAGCTTCCACCGCGACTCTTCCGCGCCCAGGTACTTCAGCAGCCCGAAGCCCAGGCCCTTGCCGGGCACCCGCCGCACCGACTCCTTCACCGCCCTCACCCACGCGCCCGCGCCTTCCGCCTTCGGCGCTTCCACCACCACCGGGTACACGCTGGTGAACCAGCCCACCGTGCGCGACACCTCCAGCCCCACCTCCTCCTCGCGCCCGTGGCCTTCCAGCTCCACACGCACCCGCTCCAGCCCTCTCCACTTCTTCAGCGCCGCCACCAGTCCCGCCAGCAGCACCTCGTCCACTCGCGCCCGGTACGCCCCCGGCACCTCGCGCAGCAGCGCCGCCGTCTCCTCGCGGCTCAACTCCAGACGGACCTCTCCCTCCAGGCCTGTCTCATTGCGGCCGCCCGCCTCGTCCACCGGCAGTGACGGCACCTGCTCGGCGCCCTGGGCTTCCCAGTACGCCACCTCTCCTTCCACCTGCCCCGCGTACTCCTTCAGCCTCCGCGCCCACTGCTGGTACGAGGCGCTCTTCGGCCCCAGCTCCACCGCCTCGCCCCTCGCCACCTGCTCACACGCCCGCTCCACGTCCTCCACCACCACCCGCCACGACACGCCATCCACCACCAGGTGGTGCACCACCACCAGCAGCCTCCGGCCCTTCTCTCCCAGCTCGAAGAGCACCGCCTTCACCAGCGGGCCCTTCTCCAGCTCCAGGCTGCCCTGTACCCGCGTCGCCACCTGCTCCAGCTGCGCGGCGACGTCCTGCGCCCCGCGCAGGTCCACCTGCTCCAGCTTCAGCGCGCCGGCTTCTTCCACGCTCGCGTTGTGCTGCTTCCACTCGCCGTCCACCCGATCGAAGCGCATTCGCAGCGCGTCGTGGTGCTTCACCACTTCGTTCAGCGCCTTCTCCAGCGCCGCGGCTTCGACTTCTCCCGCGACGTCCAGCAGCAGCGACTGGTTGAAGTGGTGCGCCTGATTGCGCTCCTGCGCGAAGAAGGCCTGCTGCACGGGCGTCAGCTCCACCGCGCCTTCCACCGGCTTCTGCTCTCCGGCCTCCAGGGCGACCTTCGCGACCTGCGCCAGTTCCTCCACCGTCTGCTTCTGGAAGAGCTGCCTCGGAGAGATCTCCAGGCCGGCCCTCCGAGCCCGAGCCACCACCTGCAGGCTCAGGATGGAGTCACCGCCCAGTTCGAAGAAGTTGTCCTGCACGCCCACGCGATTCAGGCCGAGCACCTGCGCCCAGACCTCCGCCAGCGTCGTCTCCACCTCCGTGCGCGGCGCCACATACTGACGTGCGAGCTCCGGACGAACGCTCTCCGGCTCGGGCAGGGCCTTGCGATCCACCTTGCCGTTCGACGTCAGCGGCAGCGTCTCCAGCGCCACGAACGCCGACGGCACCATGTACTCGGGGAGCTTCGCCTTGACATGATCCCGCAGCCCGGAGACTCCAGGCCACCCTTCCGCCTTCGGCACCACGTAGGCGATGAGGCGCTTGTCACCCGCGCCCTGGCCCTTGGCCACCACCACCGCTTCCTTCACCGCCGGGTGCGCTCGCAGCGCTCCTTCCACTTCACCCAGCTCGATTCGGAAGCCCCTCACCTTCACCTGCGTGTCCGCACGGCCCA
>NZ_RAWP01000115.1:0-30806 GCF_003668935.1 Corallococcus sp. AB032C
CCCACGCCCCGGCCGTCCGCGTCCGTGGCGCCGTCCGCTCCCCCGCCGCGCCCGGCTCCGGGCCCGGCAGGCTCGGCAGGCTCGGAGACGACAGCCCCCTCGGCGCCGCCCCGGCCGTCCGGTGCGCTGGCGCCAGGCTTCACGCCGGGAGCCGCGTCACGTCCGCCTCCCCGGGGTCCCGGGATGGGTGGGCCCCCGCGCGCGGGAGGGCCTCCGGGCCGCTTCGCGCCGCGCCCCGGCCCCCCGCGCCCGCCGCCCACACCGGAGCAGATCCTGTCGCTGGCCACGCGCGAACACGTGCCGGCGCGCATCGCCAAGGGTGAGCTGGAAGGGAAGATGAAGGCGCGCATCTGGCGCAAGCTGCACGCCGAGGAGGCGAAGCGCTTCGACCAGGTCTACGAGCTGATGGGCCAGACGCCGAGCCTGTCGCTGGGCGACGCGTTCGGCATCCTCCAGAGCGGCCTCACCGTGCAGGAGTTCATGGCACGCAAGGAGCGCAGCCAGCGCAAGGCGGCCATCAAGCAGGCGCGCGGCCAGGTGGACAACGCGCTCGTCGCGGACTTCCTGGGCGCCTTCATCGAGCAGAAGACCGAGCTGTCCGTGGTGCTGGCGGAGCGGTCGCTGTTGGACACGCTGCTGGCGGAGGAGGCCATCGCCTTCACCTTCGAGCGCACGGGCCGTCTGGAGAAGCTCCAGGTGGTGCTCATCGCGCGCAGGGGTGACTGGGAGCGGCTGATGCCGACCCTGGAGCGCGACGCGAAGCTCACGCAGAAGCCGGCGCAGGTGGCGCGGCAGCCGGACAAGCGCCCCTATTCGGACCCCCGGCCGTTCCTGCCGCACATCGGGCAGACGGTGAAGCTGGTGCTGCGCAACGGCATCACGGTGGAGGCGCCGCTGTTGCGAGTGGGCCGCTTCGACGTGCTGCTGGGCGAGCCCGGGCACGAGCTGTTCATCCCGCTGCACGCGCTCCTGCGCTTCGAGGCGCCCCCGGCTCCCCCCGAGGATGCTTCCGACGACGAGGACGGTTCAAAGCCCGACGCCGAGGGCTGAAAGCGGCTCGCGGTGTCGTTACTTCCGGGCGGCCCTGCCTTCAGTGGCGGGCCGCCCGTGTCCTTCCTCCCCCTGGAGACTTCATCCATGCGCCCCTTCTTCTCCCGCATCATCAAGCCCTGGCTCGCGCTCACCGCGGCGGCGGTCCTCGCGGGGGCGTCACAGCAGGCGTGCACGAAGGAGTCCTCCGCGAAGGAGCCGGGCACGCCCGCCGCGCAGGAGGTGGGCCGGAGGGAGAACGGCGTGCACGTGGTGGACCTGGCCGTCACGGAGAAGGGCTACGAGCCCTCGCCGGTGCAGCTCAAGAAGGGCGAGCCGGTGAAGCTGGTGGTGACGCGCAAGACGGACCTGACGTGCGCCACCGAGCTCGTGATGGACGAGTACAAAATCGACACGAAGCTGCCCCTGAACACGCCAGTGGACATCACCTTCACGCCCAACCAGTCCGGGACGCTGAGGTACGGCTGCGCGATGGGGAAGATGATCGCCGGCACGTTCGTGGTGGACTGAAGGCCTCGGACTCCGCATGCGCCCGTCCTCCCGCCGCATCGTCGTGCTCACCGTGGCCGCGGTGCTCGTGGGGGTGACGCAGCCGGCGTGCTCGAAGGAGCCGCCCGCCGCGAAGGCGCCGGAAGCGGATGAGCACCGGGGCCACGGCTACACGGCCCTCGTGGACGACGGCCACGTGGTGAACGGGAAGCGGATGCTGGAGATGTCCGTCACGGAGAAGGGCTTCGAGCCGTCCTCGGTGGTCCTGCTCCAGAAGAACCAGCCGGTGACGCTGCTGGTGACGCGCAGGACGGAAGCGACGTGCGCCACGTCGCTGGTGATGGCCGACCAGGGCATCAACGAGAAGCTGCCGCTGAACACGCTGGTGGAGATTGCCTTCACGCCCCGTCAGTCCGGGATGCTCCATTACGGGTGCCCGACGGGAGAGACCACTGGCCGCTTCTTCGTGCAGTAGCGCCCCGCTCCGTTAACTGGCGATGTCCGTCCAGGCGGGTAGGCTCGCGGGCCAGCATGGGCAGCTCGGAGCTCTTCACCCGGCACGTCTTCCTGGACCTCGAAACGACGGGGCTCGACCCCCGCGTGGATGAGGTCATCGAGGTGGGGTGCCTCTTCTTCGAGCACGGCCGGGAGGTGGACCGCTTCTCCCAGCTGTATTCGGCCTCGCGCCCGCTGAACCTCACCATCCGCCGGCTCACCGGCCTCTCCGACGCGCAGCTCTCCGGACAGCCCCGCTTCGACACGGAGCGCACCCTGCTGCGGGAGCGGCTCAAGGGCTGGACGGTGGTGGCGCACAACGCCCCGTTCGAGAAGGGCTTCCTGCCGGACGTGCTCGGCGGCGTGCCGGTGCTCGACTCGTGCGAGCTCATGCACTACCTGCACCCGGAGCTGCCCAGCCACTCGCTGGAGTCGCTGATGCGGTGGGCGAAGCTGGGCTCGCAGCAGCCGCACCGGGCGCTGCACGACTGCGTGGCGGTGCACGCGGTGCTGGTGCACGCGTTGGATGGCTGCGTCCGTGACGGGCGAGCGGAGGACGTGGCGGACCTGCTGTCCACGATGGACCCCAGGGCCCGCGCGGCGCTGGGGCCCACGCCGCTGCTGGATGCCTTGTCGGAAGAGGACGCACGCGACCTGGCGATGGACGCGGAGGCGCGCCCGCTGCTGGAGCTGCTCTCTCGGCTGTGGGACGCGTGCCGGGCCACGCCAACGCCGCTGAACCTGGAGACGACGGGTGGCTTCCTGCGCGCGCGGCCGGAGCGCAAGCGCGTGAATGGCGGCAGGCCTCCCCCGGAGCCCGAGCTGGACGCGACGCCGCTGCCGGTGCGTCCGGAAGAAGTGGCCCAGGTGCTGGGGCCCGGCGGCGCGCTGGAGCGGGGCGGCGGGTTCCTGTCCCGGCCCGCGCAGCTGGAGATGGCGCAGGCGGTGGCGCGCACGCTGTCGGACGGTGGGCAGGTGGCGGTGGAGGCCGGCACGGGCACGGGCAAGTCGCTGGCGTACCTCACGCCCGCGGCGCTGTTCGCCGCGCGCAATGGGCTGAAGGTAGGCGTGGCGCCGCACACGAAGACGCTCCAGGACCAGCTCCTGGAGAAGGACCTGCCCCGGCTGCACCAGGCCACGGGTGGCGCGTTCGGCTACGCGCTGCTCAAGGGCCAGACGAACTACCTGTGCCGCCGCCGCGCGCTGGAGGCCACGCGCGTGGAGCCGGGGATGAACCACTCCGCGCGGGCGCCCCGGGCCTATGTGCGCGCGTACATGCGCCGCAGCGTGGACGGGGACCTGGACCGGCTGAGCCACTGGTTCCGAGAGCGCTTCCCGGGCATGCACGGGCTGGTCCCGGCGGTGCGCTCGGAGGCGGCGACGACGCTGGGCGAGCGGTGCCCGCATCACCACAAGTGCTTCTACCACTCGGCGGTGGCGCAGGCGCGCGAGGCGGACGTGCTGGTCATCAACCAGTCGCTCGCGTTCGCATGGCCCGCGCGCTACGGGCGCCTGGACCACCTGGTGCTGGACGAGGCGCACGAGCTGGAGGACGTGGCCACCACCGCGCTCACGGTGGAGCTGTCCGACCTGGCCTTCCTGCGCCTCACGGAGCGGCTGCACGGACGCGACGGGCGCCGGGGCCTCTTCGCGGAGTTGCGCCGCGCGCTCGCGGCCACGCGCCGGGACGAGTCCCGCGTGCTGATGTCCGAAGTGGACGACGCCCTGCGCACGCTGCTCCAGGAGGCGCGCCTGCTGGGCGAACAGGTGACGACCCTGTGCGAGCCCGCGGCGGCGATGCCTGGCGAGGACGCGGACGACGCGGCCTATGCGCCGGAGCTGCGGGTGACGGACGCGGTGCGCGCCCTGCCCGCCTGGGAGCCCGTGCGAGAGGGCCTGGTGGCGGTGCGCACGGCGCTTCAACGGGTGCACACGCTGCTGTCAGTGCGGGTGTTGGCGGCGCTGCCGGAGCTGGCGGTGAAGCAGCCTTCGCTGGAGCGGGAGCTGGCCGGCGCCACCACGGAGCTGGGCGAGCTGTCGGTGCTCGCCGGCGAGTTGGCTGGAGAGCCGGACGCGAAGCGCTGCTACGCGGCGCGGGCGGAGCCTCGCAAGGCGCGTTGGAGCGTGGGCGCGCAGCCGGTGGACGTGTCCGAGTCCGTGGCGAAGGACTTCGCCGCGAACAAGCGCGCGCTGGTGATGGCGTCCGCCACGCTGGGCACGGGTGACCCTGTTCCCTTCGTGCTGAAGCGGCTGGGACTGAGGCCGCCCATCTTGCGCGCACCGTCGCCGTTCCATCTGGGACAGCAGGCGCTGGTGGTGCTGGTGACGGACGCGCCGCGCGCGCACGAGGAGCCGTTCATCGACTGGGCCTCCGGGCGCATCTCCGGCCTGGCGCAGGTGATGGGCGGCCGGGTGCTGGGCCTGTTCGCCTCCACGCGGCGGCTGGAGCGCGTCGCGCGCGAGGTGCAGGCGAGGCTGGAGCCGCACGGCATCGAGGTGCTGCGCCAATCGCGCGGACACGGCCGTTCGCTGGCGGCGCGGCAGGAGCGCGACACGGGCACGGTGCTGCTGGGCACCAAGAGCTTCTGGCAGGGCGTGGACATCCCCGGGCGCGGCGTGGGGTGTGTCTTCATCGACAAGCTGCCCCTGGAGCCGGCGTCACGGCCGCTGGTGGCCGCGCGCGAGGAGCCGCTGGCGAAGGCGGGCAACGAGTACCTGGGCTTCCTCCAGTACCGGCTGCCGCGCGCGCTGCTGCTGCTCCGTCAGGGCGTCGGGCGGCTCATCCGCTCCACCACGGACCGGGGCATCGTCGTGGTGGCGGACCCCGGCCACGCCAGCTACCGGCCGCTGCTGCTCCAGGCGCTCGCGGGCTACCGCGTCGTCGCGCTGCCGTGGGCGCAGGCGCGGCTGCTGCTGCACTCGGAGCTCTTGCAGATGGGGCTCACCGCGGACACCGCGCGGGTGTGAGGCGCCTCGCGCGCTTGAAGCAAGGCCCTGCCCTGCCCTACCGCGCTCATGGGCCGCGCTTCGGTTGAGCGGCGCCTCGCGCGGTGAAGCGGGGCACCTGCCCTCTGCCCTACCGCGCCAGCCGCTCGCGGTAGCGCGTCTCCAGGGCGGTCAGTTCGTCCACCCATGCGCCCGTGGCGCCGCTCGTCTTCGCCTGCGCCAGGGCCTCCGACAGCGCGCGCGCGTCCTCGGTCTGCTGCGCGCGCAGCCGCTGGGTCATGTCCCGCGCGACCTCGAAGACGTCCTGCAGCTCGTCGCCTTCGCGCAGGCCGTGCTGCGGCGGGTTCAGGTGGCCTTCCGCCACTTCACGCATCATGCGCTTGATGCGGAAGAGCGGGCCCACCATCCGGTGCGTCACCACGATGGTCGCCAGCGCCACCACCGCGATGAACGACACCAGGCAGCCGCCCAGCACCCACCACGTCAGCTGCTGATGGCGCTCCAGCTCCGCGCGCTGCGTGACGATGGCCGCGCGCTCCGCATCGTACTTGGCGTCGATGGCCTGCGCCTGCTCGCGGAACTGCTTCTCGAACGCCGGGTCGTTCATGTGGACCATCAGCTCGTTGGAGAGCGTGGCTCCGGACAACTCGCGGCTCACCTCCGCCGCCGCCGAGCGGGCGTCCACCGCCTTCGCCGTCTCTTGCAACAGCGAATTCGCCGCGCGCACCAGGAAGATGCCCAGCAGCGCCGCCATCACCAACGACACACCGACGATGTACGCGGTGAGCCTCAGCTGGAAGGGCGCGTCGAGCAGGAAGTTGCGCCAGCGGCGCTTCGTCGTCGGGGCCTGGGCCGTGGTCGTCGTCATGTCTCGCTGCTCCACTCGAAGGTCGCGGCGGCTTCCTCGATGGCTCGGGGGATCAGGGCCTTCAACAGGTCCGCGGGCGGAGCCCCCGCGGCGTTCACTTCCACCTGTCCCATCAGGGACTGCTCCGGGTACGTCATGCACAGAAGCTGCAGGCGCAGGCCTCCACTGTCCGTCGCCTGGATCTCCGCCGTGATGCGGTAGCCGTGCACGCCCAGCTTCTTGAGCGCGCCCTTCGCCGCGGCCTTCGACTCCTTCTCCGGCGCCATCTGCGCGCCCCGGCGCACCAGCTTGGAACGAAGCCGCTCCTGCGTCACCTTCACGAGCTCCGCGGGCACGCGGCCCGTCTTGTCCTTCAGCGCGTCCAGCGACAGGTAGAAGCGCGGCCGGCGCGCCTGGAACGCCTTGATGGCCTTGATGGACTCCGCCACCGCCGCCTGCACCGTGGCGTCCGCCTCTCCCTGCACCGCCTGGAGGCAGTCGAGCCCCTTCGGCTCCAGGAGCGCGCCCAGCCCCTTGGCCACCGCCGCGCGCACCAGCTCGCTCGGGTCCTTGAGGCCGCCGCACAGCGGTGTCACCGCTTCGGGATCCTCGGTGGCGCCCAACACCAGCGCGGCCTGTGAGCGCGCACGCGGATCCCTTCCCTTCTCCAACTGACGGCCCAGGAAGGTGATGCGCGTGTCCCCCTGCGCCAGCGCAGCGCACGGCAGCAGGAAGATGAAGAGCAGGAGTGCTGTCGGCAGCCGCATGGGATGGGCAAAGAAGTACCAACAGTGTAGCCGCGATTTACCTGTCCACGACAGTTGCCTCGCAGGGCAATCGCTCCCACCTTCGATGCGCACAAGGGCCGACGTCTTCCAGGGGGAGGACGGCTGGGGTGCCGGGGACCCGAGGCGGGTCACTCCGGGCTGGGGGCGCAATGAAGCGCGGATACATCCTGACGGGTGTTCTTCTGCTGGCAGGGTGGATGGGTGGCTGCCGTGACTCGGACCGCCTGACGTCCGTGGGCAAGCCGCGGCCTCCCGGGCCGACTCCGGTGGAATCCACGCCCACCCTTCCCGACTCCGAAAACTCACAGCCGCCGCCTGGCAGACCGCCGCCGGAGCCGGAGGTGGTGGACCCGCCGCCGCCCGACCCGGAGGCGGAGGTGCTGGACCCCACGCCCATCCCGACGACGGACGGCGTCCCGGGCCCCCTGCCGGGCGTCTACACGGACAAGGGCGAGGCGCCGGTGACGGACCTCATCCGCGGGCTCGTGTCCTTCCCCATCCGAGACCAGGCCGCGCTCGAGGAGCGCATCGCGGACATCTACAAGCCAGACGGATCCCGCTTCCGCCAGTACATGACGCCCGCCGAGTGGATGGCGAAGCACGCTCCGCCGGAGAAGGACGTCACCGTCGTCACGGACTGGCTGAAGTCCGAGGGCATACAGGTGCCCTACGTCGCCACCAACCGGCTGCTGGTGCAGTTCGTGGGCACGGTGGGCCAGTTCAACAAGGCGTTCGGCGTGACGCTGCGAGTGCTGGAGCGCAAGTCGCCGCAGGGCGGAAATGATCCGCACGACGTCTACGGCCTCGTGGAGACCATCAAGGCGCCCACGTTCGTGCAGCAGCGCATCCACGCCGTCGTGGCGTTGGACCTGCCGGCGGAGACGGGCACGCTGCCCGGCGAGTTCGGACAGCCGTCCACGGAGCCGCCGAACCCCGTCAGCCGGGGCCTCACGCCGCAGCAGGTGGCGCGCGCGTACAACGTGGACTCCATCTATCAGCAGGGCCACCAGGGCCAGGGCATGAAGCTGGGCGTGGTGATTGGCGCCAGCTTCCGGTGGAAGGACGTGCGCGCCTTCTGGAAGATGTGGGGCATCGAGCGCGAGGACCCCAAGGTCATCCAGACCATGGAGCCGCCCGTCACGCGCTACCGCGAGGGCACGCTGGACGTGGAGTGGGCCGCGGCGATGGCGCCCAAGGCGGAGGTGCTCGTCTACATGGGCCCGGACGCGCGCAACACGTCCATTCTCTACACCTACAACGAGGCCATTGGCCGCGGTGAGGTGAGCGTCATCACCACGTCCTTCGCCCACCGCGAGGACTCCGAACCCAAAGCGGTGCATGAGGCATACAGCCACGCCAGCACCATGGCCGCCGCGCTGGGCATCACCGTCGCGGCGGCGAGCGGCGACTCCGCGGGCGTGGACGTGCCGGGCAACAGCCCCTACGTCACCGCCGTGGGCGGCACGCAGTTGAAGATGAACGGCATGACGGTGACGGGCGAGACGGCCTGGTACTACTCCGGCTCCGGCATCACCCGCACCTTCGCCACGCCGGAGTGGCAGAAGGGCCTGGTCCCGATGCCCGCCAAGCGCGCGGTGGTGGACGTCGCGCTGAACGCGGACACCGGCTACTGGTACACGTGGCTGGGCGTCACCACGCCCAACACCGGCACGTCGTTCTCCTCGCCCATCTTCGCGGGCATCATGACGGTGGTGAACGGCGCGCGCGCGGACGCAGCCAGGCCGAGGGTGGGCTGGCTCAACTCGCAGCTCTACACGCTGCCCGCGGTGCAGCAGACGTTCCGCGACATCACCGTGGGCGTCACCGACCGTCAGTACGAAGCCGGGCCGGGCTGGGACATCCCCACCGGTTGGGGCGCACCCGACGCGGAGGGACTGCTGCGGACCCTGCCCTGAGCGGGCGGGTGACATAGAGCGGACGGGCAACCGAGCCCCGCTCCGGCTGTCATCCCGGATTGACGGGGTGCGAATGCATGCGCAGGGCGTGCTGTTCGGGACAGGACCATGTCCTTGCCCCCCCTGCGCGCATCCCTGTCCTGCCTCCTGCTTTTAGCAGCCGCTTGCAGCAATGCCGTCGCAGGACCGAGCGATGCCGTGGCGGAGAGCCCCTCCACGTCCGCTCCGGGGACTGTCGTTGGGACGCCCACTTCGCCCACCGCGCCCGTGGAGGACGAGGGCCAGGTGCCCACCACGCAGACGCCCACCGACACGGTGACGCCCGTGGAGACGCCCGCGACCGAGACGCCGGTCGTCAGCGCGCCTGCTCCCACGACGAGCGTGTGTTCACCGCTCAGCTCGCTGACCAGCCTGACGGGCAACCTGACGACGTGGCTCCTGACGGCGCCCATCGCCGCGGCCAACAGCGGCGGCTTCAAGGAGCCGGGCGGCACGGAGCTCGCCGCGTTCGAGGGCGCGTTCCGCACACTGCTCACCGACGGCCCCACGCCGCAGGTGGTGCAGGACCTGGCGGGGATGGGCTACGGCGTGTCCACCTTCCGCAACGACGCGGGCGGCGGGTGGCTGGTGGTACGCGAGCAGGGCCTGCTGTCGCGCGGCGGCGGCACCTTCATCATCAACCTGTTCCCCGCGCGCAACCTGTGGCTGGAGGCACCGCACGCGGACTCTGATGAGGGGACGCTGCGTCAGACGGCCACGCAGCTGGTGACGCTGGGCGCTCGCGCGCTGCTGATCACTGGCAGCAACCGCTGCGCCGTCACCACCGCCAGCCCGTGCAGCGGTACCACCAGCGTGTGCGGCACGAAGGGCCTGCGCATCTCCGACGCCGCGCACTACGGCAACAACTTCTTCACCGCCGCGCACCGCGCGCTGCGCGACACGTACCCGGACGCCATCGCCGCCAGCATCCACGGCATGGACGCGGGCGACGGCCCCGAGGCCGCGGTGGTGAGCGACGGCACCAGCGCGCCGCGGCTGGACGCGCTCTCCAACCGCCTGCGCGACGCGCTCAACACCCACCTGACGGGCACCAAGAAGGCCTTCTCCTGCAACGCGGCGGATGACTCGGGCAAGCACCGCACGCTGTGCGGCACCAGCAACGTGCAGGGCCGCATCGACAACGGCGCCGCGGACGCGTGCTACACGGAGGCCGCCGCCGCCACGGACCGCTTCGTCCACCTGGAGCAGTCCGCCACGCTGCGCGGCACCGGCGCGTCGTCCAAGGCCGTCATCCAGGCGCTCGCGGACACCGTGCCCTGCACGCTCACCGGTTCCGGACTGGGCTGCCCTGCCGTGGTCGCACAGGACTGCCCGTGAAGTGTCTCGCGGGAGACGTCCGCACGTGCCGTGCCAAGCGGCTGCTCGTCATGTGAAGCAGGCGGGCTGATCCGTCCGCGGATCCGATGTCAGTGTCCGGGGCTGGGCATTCAGTGACACTGGAGGCCCGAAGTTTCGGTTGGACAGCGGACGCTTCTCAGCAGCCGAGAGGGGCAACCCTGGTCGGGTCCAGCGCCCTCCCTAGATTCGAGCGGCCACCATGGCGCTCCTTTCGACCCTGACACTCTTCCCGGCCTACTCCCTCGACACCTCCATCCTGGTGGCGGTGCTCGTGGGCGTGCTCATCCTGGCGCTCCTCACGGAGACGCTCGGGTGGGTCTTCGTGGGCCTCGTGGTTCCCGGCTATCTGGCCTCGGTGTTCGTCATCCACCCGGAGGCGGGCTGCACCGTCGTCGCCGAGTCGCTGCTCACGTACGGCCTGGCACTGGCGTTCTCCAGCGGACTGTCCCGCACGGGGGCCTGGAGCGAGTTCTTCGGCCGCGACCGCTTCTTCGCCGTGGTGCTCGCCAGCGTGGTGGTTCGCGCGGTCAGCGAGACGTGGCTCCTGCCCGTGCTGGGGCACTGGATGGACGAGCGGTGGGGCACGTCCTTCATCGTCGACCGCAGCCTGCACAGCATCGGACTGGTGCTGGTGCCGCTCACCGCGAACGCCTTCTGGAAGCTGAAGCTGCGCCGCGGGCTGTGGCAGGTGGCGGTGCCGGTGGCGCTCACGTACGTCATCCTCCGCTTCGTGCTGCTGCCCGGCACCAACCTGTCCTTCTCCAGCCTGGAGCTGATGTACGAGGACGTGGCGCAGGACTTCCTGTCCAGTCCCAAGGCCTACATCATCCTGCTGACGACGGCGTTCCTGGCCGCGCGCTTCAACCTCAAGTACGGCTGGGACTTCAACGGCATCCTCGTGCCCGCGCTGCTGGCGCTCACGTGGCTGGAGCCGTTGAAGCTCGTGGCCACCTTGGCGGAAGTGCTGCTGCTGGTCGTGGCCGCGAAGGCGGTGCTGTCCGTGCCGGGGCTGCGCACGCTCAACCTGGAGGGCCCGCGCAAGACGGTGCTCGTCTTCTGCCTGGGCTTCCTCGTGAAGTGGGGCATCGGCTGGGCCATGGGCGGCCGCATCCCAGGCCTCAAGGTCACGGACCTGTTCGGCTTCGGCTACCTGGTGCCCACGCTGCTGGCGGTGAAGATGCTGCAGAAGCAGGTGATTGCCCGAGTGCTCCTGCCCACGCTGCACACGTCGCTGGCGGGCTTCCTCATCGGCAGCCTCGCGGGCTTCGGGCTGTCGCTCATCGAACCGCGTCCGGCCACCGCGCTCACCGCGGAGGCGTCGCGCGACCACGTGCCAGGGCTGGGCCTGGACCGGTCTCCGCTGGGCCTGATGGTGCTGGGCCGCGCCACCGCGCGCGAAAGCGACGTGGGCGGGCAGTCGCTGCGGCTGAAGCACGGCGACCTGCGCGAGTACAGCGGGCTGTGGAACGGATTGGACGCGTGGCTGGAGTCGGGCCGCGGGGAAAGCCTGAGCGCGCTGCGCACGAAGGCGGTGGCGCTGGGGCTGGAGCTTCGCGAGCTGCCGAAGCAGGACGGCGTGCCCGCGCGCTTCGCGCTGGTGGAGCGCGTGGAGGGCGCCGGCAAGGCGGGCTGGGACACGTCGCTGCTCGTCCCCCGTGCGCACGGGCCGGTGCTGGAGGTGCCGCGTCCCCTGACGGAGGCGCCGAGCGCCGAGGCCGCCGCGCTCCTGTGCGAGCGCGTGAACTGCCGCGCCATCATCGTGAGCGGCGTGGATTCCCGCCGCGCGGGCCTGGTGTTGGGTGATGCGCTGGCGCAGTCGGAGACGCCGCTGCGGCACGCGCACGACGCGCTGTCCTCGCGGGAGCGGGTGCAGCTGCGCGTGGATCCGTCACTGAAGCCGGGCCAGGTGGTGCTGCACACGCCGGACGGCAAGGCGCCGCAGGGCCTGGACATGCTGTGGCCGGGCGCGACGGTGACCGCCAATCCTCCGCCGGAGCCTGGCGGCAACTGGGGTGAGTCGCGGGTGAGCGTGCTGCGCGCGAGCGCCGTGGACCTGGCCTCGCTGGTGATCGCGCACGCCCAGGCGCTGGCCGCGCCGATGACGGAGCGCGACGCGCTGGGCACGCTGATGGTGACGCCGGAGTTGGCGCGCGTGCCGGCGGTGCGGCCGTCGGACGCGGAGCTGCTGGTGCTGGAGCAGCAGGTGGCCTCGCCGCTGCTGGGCGGTGGGACGGCGGACGTGCCGCGGGAGCTGCGCTCGCGGTGGGCCGGAGCCATGGCGGCGCTGATGGGCCTGCGGGTGCACCCGGTGATGGAGTGCGCGGGTGCGACTGCCGGCTGCTGGTGGGTGACGGACGCGGAAGACACGCCGGGCCGGCTGGGCGCGGGGCTGATGGTGCGTCCGGGCGGTGCTCCACTCGCGCTGGAGGTGCCGTCGCCGGCCCGCGAGGCGGGTACGCTGCCGGTGGCAGCGGAGCTGTGGCACGAGTCGCGGTCCACCGCGCTGGTGTTCGCCACCGCGTCCGGCGACATGCCCCACCCCGCCACCTTCGGTGAGCTGCGCACGAGCTTCCAGGCGTTCCACCAGGCGGTGCACCGCGCGCTGCCCAGGGAACAGGGCTGGGTGCTGCACCTGCGTGGCTTCTCCGGCAGGCCGTCCGTGGAAGCGGACGTGTTGGTGGACGTGGGCAGCCCGGTGCTCACGGAAGCGCAGCGGCCCGCGGATTTGGAAAGGCTGTTGTCGCAAGAGGGCCCGCTGGGCTGGCTGGGGCAGCGCGTGCGCTACCACGACGGCTCACCGGAGCTGACGGGCCTCAACGACGCGAGCCCGCAGCAGGTCTTCTCCCGCACCTTCGGCGGGGCGCGGCTGGCCACGCTGTGGCTGTCCGAGCCGCTGCGGGGCGCCTTCGTGGGCCCCCGGCTCGTGGCGGAGGAGCTGGCCATCACGGGCCTGTTGCCCGAGGAGCCGCGCGAGTCTCCCGAGCGCGCGCTGCTGGCGGACCGGCTGGTGGCGCCGACGCAGCCGGTGTCCGCGGCGCTGAAGCAGCACTTCGCGGAGCTGACCGCCAGCGCGGAGCGCTACGTCTCACAGCAGAACGTGCATGACCTCCGCGCGCTGGCGGAGACGAAGCGCGTGGGCAATGTGACGCGTCAGGTGAAGTCCGGCTTCAGCGCCGAATACGGCCTGCCCTTCCTCCTGGTGGAAGCGCGGCAGGGCAAGCAGGTGCTGCGTGCCATCTATTTCCTTCAGCAGCACCCGTCGCCGGCGAAGCGCGCGGAGCTGACCGCGGGTGACGCGGAGCTCGCGAGCACGGTGGACCTGGCGCTGCGGCACCGCCGTCCGGTGGTGCTGACCGGGGAAGTCTCCCGCGAAGAGGCCCGTCGATGAAGACCCGCAGCCGCGCCCTCGTGGCGCTCCTTGGACTGATGGTGGGCCTGGCCCTCATCTGGGGCGCGAGCCTCGCCGTGCTGGGCAACACCGACACGCCCACCGCGCGGCGCGACGCGAAGTTCGTCAACGCCGAGCGCCTCATCTTCTATCGCCTGGAGCCGGGCCGGGAGATGCGCGTGCGCGTCCCCGCGGAGGCCGAGGAGCTGCTCATCGTCACGCACGAGCTGCTTCCGGACGGCTCGCCCTACGCGCCGGAGAAGCAGTACCAGTACGGCCTCAAGGCCATCCTGCGCGGGCCGGACGGCGTCCTCCTGGAGCGCTCCATCTTCACGCGCACGCGCCAGAGCAAGGGCCAGCCGCAGGAGGACGGCACGTTCCTGGCGGAGAGCGCCTTCACCACGCACGCGGATCAACAGGTGACGGACGAGCGCGAGTTCGTGCTGCGCCTGCCCAAGGAGCGGCCGGACTACTCCGTGCTGTACCTGAGGGCCGCGGGCGCGAACGACACGCTGCTGGCGCGCGTCTACGTCCGCGCGCACCGCACGCTGCCGCTGCTCGCGTCGCAGAAGCTGGCCCAGGCCCGCGCGGAGGTGCGCGCCGGGCGTGCCACCTTCGAGCCCTTCGAGAAGCTCTCCCCCGACACGCGCCGCTGGCTCGCGGAGGAGCACTGGGAGCGCCTCAACGCGGAGGGCGAGGCGGGCACCGACTACCAGATTGAACCCGTCTACCGCACCCCGTACCGGCTGCCGCTGGTGGAGGCCACCGAGTCCGTGCAGGAGCGCCTGGGCGCCGGCCGCGCCGTGGCCCTCAACGTCACCGGGCCCGCGAAGCCGGTGCTGTGGCTGTGGAGCGACGCGACGGACGCGAAGGCGCAACCGCACGGCCCCGTGACGGTGCAGACGCTCTCCGCGGACGGCACGGCCCACACGATGGAGCTGCCGGGCCCCGTGGCGGGTTCGCCCATGTCGCATCCGCTGGAGCTGCCGGAGGGCGTGCACACGGTGATGGTGCGCAACGACGGTCAGGAGGACCTGCGCTACACGGTGGAGGGCCCGTTCGAGTCATGGCTGCTGCCCGCCGAGTCGCGTCCCCAGCCGGGCGTCGCGTCGGAGGGCCGCGTGGCCTTCCTGCCGGACACGCGCCGCACGGAAGCGTTCGCCACCGGCCCGGCGTGCCCGGTGCTGGAGCTGGACATCGATCCGCGCATGGACGCGGTGGGGCGGCTGGTGCGCATCGATGCGCGCTCGCTGGACCGCGTGCCCTCGCGCGAGCCGCTGCACCTGAGCCTCACGGTGCTGGATGCGCAGGGCCAGTCCCTGGGACAGGCTTCGCTGGACGCGACGCCGGAGCCCGCGCCGTTCGAGAGCGCGGCCCTGGTGCCGCTGCCGGGTGGCGCACTGCCCTGCATGCCCGTGGCGATGGCGCCCCAGGACGCGGGCTCTGGAGAAGTGACGGATCTCCCGGCGTGGGTGTCGGGCGCGACGAGCGCTCGAGTGTTCCTGCCGATGGGTGCGCGCAAGCTGCGAGTGGAGGCGCCGCGCACGACCATCGTGCAGCTCTACAGCTTCCTGTCCAGCGGACAGCCCATCGCGGGGTCCACGCCGTACACGAACGACGCGCTCACCGGCGTGCGCTGGCGCAACGCGCCCGTGGATCAGCGGGCGTGGCACCCGATGCGTCCGGCGAACATGAACGCGCTGATGCAGGGCGGCGCGCGCATGGAGCTGCTCAGCCAGGTGCGCCTGGAGCCGGTGGGTCCCGAGGAGGAGCGGTCTCCGCCGACGGGTGACGCGGTGGTGGTGCGCCCCTACGGCACGCCTTCGGTGGTGGAGGTGCTGGAGTCCGGGCCGGCGGACACGGTGGACATGGTGAAGGCGCTGTCCACGGTGCTGGAGCCGGGCCGCGCGGTGCGGGCGCGCTTCGATGCGCGCACGCCCACCCGTCCGGAGGTGCGCATGTCGCTGAAGGACGCGGCGGCGCTGGGCAACGAGGTGGAGGTGCTGCTCGACGGCGAGCCGCTGCACCGCTTCACCGTGCGCTCCACACGGGCGAGGGAGCTGCTGCCGCCGCTGCCGCCGGGTGAGCATGAGGTGCTGCTGCGTTCCACGGCGCCGGGGCTGACGGCGCTGCTCAACCGGCCTCCGGCGGCGGGCAGCGGTCTGCGCTCGCGCACGGTGTATCCGGTGAGCCAGGGAGGGCTGCGTGTGCCGGTGCGCAAGACGGGTCCCGGCGCGGTCACGCTCAACGTGGTCGTCTACACGCCGGTGGCGGACGGCGCGACCGAGCCCCAGCTGTCCGTGACGGTGGATGGCGGCAACCCCGTGCGCCGCGCCAGCGTGCTGGTGCCGCACGTCACGCGCGCCGAGCGCACGGTGGTGCTGCCGGCCTCCGAGCGCGAGCCGGCCATGCCGGTGGGCCGCCCGGGCGTGAAGTGGTACGCGCGCACCGTGCCGGTGACGCTGGGCGAGGACATCGCGCCGGGCGTGCACACCGTGCGCATCCAGTCACTGGGCATGGGGCCCATGTGGGCGCGGTTCTTCATGTTCGGTCAGGCGGTGGAGAACACCGCGCCGCGCATGTGGAACCGCGGCGGCTGGCAGCCGGACGAGGACCTGTTGTGAGGTTCCTCGGGAGGACCGGGTCGTGGCGCCCGCTCGTGGCCGCGGGAGTCGTGTCCGTGCTGGGCGCTGGAGCAAGCGCCCACGCCCAGACGGCCGCGAACGCCGCGACGAGCACGAGCGGCGCGACAGGCTCAACGGCCTCGAAGCAGGACGCTCCTCGCGGGATGCGCGCGAAGGGCTCCACGCGGCCTGCTCCAGAGCGCGTGCCCCAGGAGGATCCCACCGTGAACGTGCCCGAGCAGTCGGGGTGCCGCGTGGACGCGCGCTTCTCCGGGCTGTGGCCCCGCGCGGACGCCGTGACGTTCCACCCCACCACGCTGGAGGAGCGGACCGCGTTCGCGAAGCTCATCCCCGCGTTGCTGGCCGCCGCGCCGAAGCAGAAGGACGTGCCCCCGGAGCTGACGAACGTGGCCGCGTCCGTGGGCTTCTTCCTGGAGACATGGACCACGCCGCGCGACACCTTCTGGGTGCTGCGGGAGCGGCCAGACCGCTACCACGGCGCGGGCGCGTATGTGATCCGCACGGGCGAAGCCACGGACGACGTGGTGCAGGTGCCGCACCCCTACTTCGACATCGGCACGGAGGACATCGGCGCCTCCCTCTTCGTCTGCCCGCCCGAGGGCCGCGCGCCGCGCCTGTTCATGACCGCCACCGCGCACCGCTACAAGGGCACGCCCGGTGAGACGCCCGAGGATCCGGAGCACCCCGCGGACGTCGCGCACAACCCGGAGCACCTCTTCCAGACCGTGACGGACCTGGCCGCGCGCAACCTCGCCGCTCCGCGCGTGGTGCAGTTGCACGGCTTCGGCGAGACCAAGGTCCAGAAGGGCCGCACGGAGAAGCTGGCGGCGGTGCTCAGCGACGGGACGCGCAAGCCCGGCAGGTGGGCCCGGCAGGTGGCCGCACCGCTGGAGGATGCGCTGGGCCCTGGAGTGAAGCTGTTCCCGGACGGAGTGCAGGTGCTCGGCGGGACACAGAACGCTCAGGCACGTCTGCTCCAGTCGTATCCGCAAGCCCGCTTCCTGCACCTGGAAATGTCATCCCGTACGCGCAAAGCGCTGGCGACCCCGGCACGTCTGGACCGGCTGGCCCAGATTCTGTTCGCACCCTTGGAGGACTGAGCGCCGATGTTTCCTGTTCGACGCCGCGCCCGTTACACCCTGCTCGTGGGAGCGCTCGCGGCGCTGCCCGTCATCGCGCAGCCCGCCGTTTCGCAGCCGTCCGTCATCGCTCGCAGCGAGGAGGGCATGACCTGGCAGCCGCGCGCCATCCGGGGGCCGGTGGCACTGGAGGACCTCCGAGGCCAGGCGCCCTACGTACCTGGCGGCGTGCCGCAGGTGACGGGCGCGATGGAAGTCACGTCCCAGAAGGGCGCGGCCGTGTGGCTGGGTCCGCTGGACGTGGTGCGCGTCACCGGCCCCGCCGGGGCGCTGCGCTTCACCCGCGTGCCGCTGTCGGAGGGCGGCGAATCACCCGAGCTGCGCGTGGAGGAAGAGGGCGTGTCGGAGCGTCCGGGCCGCTGGTACATGGCGGAGCCCATGGGCGCCGGCAGCATCTGGTGGGTCACGGCGACGAAGAACGCCCGCATCGTGGTGGAGCGGCCCACGCACACGTCCACGGCGCGCACCGAGGAGCGGATGCGTGACGCGCTCCTCAACTGGGTGGACGGCAAGGGGCCGCGCCCGGCGCTGGCGTTCGACGCGGCCACGCGAGCGCGGCTGGACGTGGACGCGGCGCTGGAAGCGGAGCTCGTGAAGGACCAGCCCGAGTCCTCGCCCTTCCGGACCGCGGTGAGCGATTGGCGCAAGGCGTCCGCGCTGCGTGAGTGGGCACTGGTGTCACCGCTCTACGGACAGGCGGTGCGCGTGGAGCGCCCGCGTCCCGCCGGCACGGAGGTGGTGCTGGAGGGAATGGACGCGCCCTGGGTCCGCCCGGAGGGGAAGGGCTCGGTCTGGGCGTTGGAGATGGAAGGCCCGGGCGTGCTGTCACTGGAGGCGCGCGCCGTGATGGGCAATGGCTCGCCCGCCGAGGCACCGACGGTGGAGGTGTACGGCGTGGGCGGGGTGCTCGCGCAGGCGCAGCTCACGCCGCAGCCCGCGTGGGCGGAGGCGTCCGAGGGCGCGGCGCTGCCGGACGGGCGCACCGCGCGGGTGCTCGCGTCGGGTGAGCGCGTGGGCATCGCGGAGGAACTGCGCGTGGCGCTGCCTCTGGGCAAGCACAACTACCGAGTGAGCTGGAAGGGGCCCGCGCCGCTGATGCGTGCGCGAGTCGTCACGCGCCGGCCCACGCTGTCCGAGGCGCTGACGCACCAGACGCACTGGACGGAGCTGGCGGAGAAGGCGTGGGAGGTGGTGAAGCAGGACCCCGCCGCCCGCCCGTCGCTGCTGCGCCAGCGGCTGGTGGCGCTGATGCCGGACCTGGCGCGCGGCACGTACGGACGCATCAAGACGGAGGGCCTGTCGCCGCTGCTGACCGTGATGGCCGCCCTGGGTGACGGCGACACGGACGTGGCGGTGGAGACGCTGAAGGGCGCGGATGCGTCACCGCTCGCGTGGCACCTGCGGCTGCTCACCGCGAAGATGCTCCTGGACGCGAACAAGCCGGACGTGGCGCACGCGCTCCTGGGCACCGCGCCCGCGCTGCCGGACGCAGGCTTCCTCACCGCCGAGGCATCGGAGCTGGTGGCCCGCCTGCCGCTGGGGGATCCGCTGCGCAGCCGCGAGCTGGCCGCACTGGAGCTGGCGTGGCGCGCGGACCCGCTGTCGGAGGACATCCGCCGGAGCTACCGCGCCGCGTGGTGGCGCGCGAGCCGCTGGTCGCAGGTGACGCCCGCGCCCCGCGACGACGGGGCGGAGGTGAAGGCCTCGCACTGGCTGGACCTTCAGGGCATGGAGGCCGACGCGTCGATGACGGGCAGCGCGCTGTGGCCGCTCGCCGCGGGTGGCACCACGCATGTGCAGGCCACGGGGCTCGCGGAGGCCCCCACCCTGCTGCGCGCCTACGTGATGACGCCGCCGGGCGCGAAGTCGAATCCGGTGCTGCGCGTGGGGAGCAACGCCTTCCCGCTGCTGCCGTTGTCGGCGGTGGAGCCGGTGGAGATTGCCCTGCCGCCGGGTGAGCACGCGCTGAAGCTGGAGGGCGTGGAGGGCACGCGTGCATTCCTGTCGCTCGCGCCCGCGAAGGCGGAGGGGACGCCGGGCGAAGTGGGCTACGTGCGCTCGCAGTGGCCGGTGAAGGTGGAGAAGAAGGCGGTGCGCTTCCGGGTGCCGGACGCGAAGCTGCCCTCGCCGGTGCGCGTGCAACTGCGTCCGTTGAATGCCACCGCGGGGAAGCCAATCGTGGTGCGCATGAACACGGACGTGGGCCATCCGCGCCGGCTGGTGCTGATGCCCACCGCCGCCAGCCCGCGCCACGTCGCGCTGGATGGCGCGAAGGGCACGTCGTCCGCGCCGGTGTCCGCGGTGGTGACGCTGCCCGCGCAGGCGCGCGAGGTGTGGTTCGAGCCCGAGGATCCGAAGGCACAACTCGCCGTCTCGCTGGCGGTGCGCCGCGCGGAGGTGGCCACGTCCGAGGAGTCCCCTGCCCTGCCGCAGCAGCCGCAGGCAGGCACGGCGTACGAGACGCTCCAGGCGCTCTCCCGCGCGCTGCGCACGGGGCCCGATGACGTGGAGCCGCGCCTCACGCGCGCCGAGCTGCTTTCGTCGCTGCAGGAAGACGGCTTCGCCCGCGCGGACGTGGGCCGGCTGCTGGACGCGCAGGCGAAGCTGACGCCGGAGCAGCAGCGGCGACTGCTCGCGCTGATGGACCGCCTGTCGCAGACGGCACCGCGCACGGTGCGCTTCGCGCAGGCCATCACCCAGCCGACGCTGGTGTCCCCTGCCTTTTCGGCGCTGGACATGAGCGCCAGCGCCTCGGCGCACAATGGCGGCACGGACGCTCAGAGCAACGGTTCTCTCGCCGCCACCAACGCCTCGGCGCGTAATGGCAACACAACGCTCGCCACGCTCAGCGCGCAGGCTCGCGAAGGCCACACGGACGCGGCGCTCACGGCGGTGTCGGGAGACAAGAGCCTCGCGGGCCGCTACCTCCGTGCTCGACTGCTGTCGGCCTCGGGTGAGGACGCCGCGGGCGCGCTGGCCATGGCGGCGCTGTACCGCGAGACGGGCCTGCCCCAGGTGGGCCTGGAAGCGCTCGGCATGTTGGAGCGTCTGCAGGACTCACCGCAGGCGTGGAAGGACGGCGGTGCACCCCTGGGCGCCGCGCTCGCGGGTCAGCTCCAGGCGTGGGCGGATCATCCGGACGTCCGCCGCATGCGCTTCACCGCGGGCCGCTGGACGCGCTGGGAAGGCCTGCGCGACGCGGAGGAAACGGCGGGCTCGCTCGTCGCCACTTCGGAGGCCGGCACGGACGACGAGGACGTCGCCATGTCCGTGCGAAAGGCGCTGCTCGCGCCCCCGTGGAAGCTGTCGGAGGCGAAGCTGCTGCCCGCCGGTGCCTCGCGCGTGATGAGCCTGGTGGTGAAGCAGCCCCGGCCCCTGGGCGCGGAGGTCCTCTGCGGCACCACCCCGCGTCCGGGCGTGGACACCGCTGGCACCTGCACCTTCGCGCTCCGCGTGGACGGCCGCATGGTGCGAGAGCTCCAGGTCGCCGAAGGAGAGACCGCCATCCTGGGCACGCGCCTGAACATCCCCGGCCGCCACCAGGTGGAAGTGGTGATGGCGCGCGCCGACACGCAGCAGACAGGCCTCGTGCGCTTCGTGGAGTCCGAAGAAACCAGCACCAACGCCCGCGTCATGGCCGCCCCGCAGCCCCTCTCCCTCCTGCGCAGCCGTCCGGGCGCACCGGTGGTGATGACCGTGCTGGGCCCCACCGCGCTGCGCGTGCGCGCCACCGCCCTGGCCCCCTCCGCGGGCCGAGAGCTGCTCCTGCGCAGCACGCCGCTGCCCTCGGGTGACGGCACCGGCGGCTCCAGCGCGGAGGAAGGTCCGCTCATGCACCTGGGCCTGCCCGAGGACGCCGACCCCGGCCTCCAGGGCGCGTCCCAACCGCTGGGCCGCATGGGCGAGACCTGGCTGCTCCTGCCCTCGCGCGGTCCGCACCGCGTGAGCCTGGAGTCGCCCACCGGTGAAGCCCTGGTGCAGGTGCAACTGGGTGTCGCCTCGGATCCGAGCGCGCTCGCGGCCCCGTCGTGGGCCCAGGGCACCACGGGCCTGGAGCCGCTGCCCTGGCCCGCGCTGCCGCCCAGCCTGTCGCTGCTGCCGGAAGGCATGCCTCCGGAAGCGCGCACCGACGGCCTGGGCATGGTGTCCGCGGAGATGGGCTATCGCAGCGAGGACGTGCAGGAAGGCGAGCTGCTCAACCGCCCGCTCCAGACGGGCCTGGAGGTCCGCCTGTCCCTGCGCCGTGAGCTGTCCCCGGGCCGCGCGTGGCTGCGCTTCACTCCCGAGGCGCGCTACCCGCTGAACCGGTCCGCCGTGTTCGGAGGCACCGTGGCCGGCTATGTGAATCAGCTGCCCGGCGACCTGCGTCTGTCCATGCAGGGCTCGGTGTTCTCGCAGACCATCGACGGCGCGATGCGCTGGAGCGCGCGAGGCCGCGTGGCGGCGGACCGCTACGTGCGCCTGTCCCCGGACGTGGGCCTCATCCCCGGCCTGGGCCTGACGCTGGAGTCCATGCAGGGTGGCAGCGCCATCGACGCCACGCGCTACGACCAGAACGTTTACTGGCTCTACGGCAAGGACCACCCGAGGCGCCTGTCGCCCCGGCTGTCATTGCGCTGGCAGCCCTTCCAGGACCACGTGGCCACGCTGGGCATGTCCGCCGTGACCAACGCGAACTTCTACACAATGGACAACGCGGGCGCCTACGCGAGCTGGGCGGCGCTCCTGGGCGGCAAGCTCCAGGGCACGCGCGTGGAGCTGGGCTACGGCGCGTCGCAGCGCTTCCAGGATGAACACCGCGCCACGGCGTACCTGCGCCACCGCGTGTCGGGCCGCCTGGACTGGAACGTGTGGATGGGCAAGGGCGGCAACCGGCTGATGCTCTTCGTGGAGGACCGCGCCTTCCTCTCCGGCCCGTACGGGATGCAGAACATGTTTTCACTCGGAGCGCGGTGGGATTGGACAGGTGGACGTGGGTTGCAGGACGTCACCCCCACCGAGGAGGAGTTCGAAGAGCTGCTCGATGAACGACGTTTGCAGCCTTGAGGGTGCGTGAGCTGTCCTGATCCGAACGCGGGCCTGGGGGGGCCGGGCAGGTTTCTCGGGCAATGAATAGCTCTGGCCGCGACATGCACCTGGCGAACGAACCTCTCGAGTCCCAACTGCTGGAAGCCTTGCCCCCGCTGCACCGTCGAGTGCGCGGGGCCCAGGTCGAGGTCCTGGCCCAGCGGCTGGTGGAGTCGTGCCCTCGCCCCGCGGGCCTGGATGGACTGGCCCCGTGGCTGGGCGTCGCACTGGAGGCCCTGGAGACGGAGCTGTCCGCGGTCCACGCGGAGATCGTCCAGTTCACGCGCCAGCACAACGAGGCGCTGGATGACGCCGCCCGCCGCCAGGTGCTGGTGGAGCACATCAAGGCCACGGTGAAGGACCGCAAGGACCGCAAGGAGGACCTGCGCGCCCTGGACCGGTGGATGGGCTTCGATGCCCTGCGCGAGCGGCTGGAGAAGCGCCGCCACAAGCTGCTGATCGAAGAAGAGACGGCGCTCCGCGCGCTGACGGGCGTGCTGGAAAAGACCCACGCGCAGGAGTTGCAGCCCGCCGCGGTGCCGCTGGCGAGGCAGCTGCTGGACCGCGCCGTGGACGCGCCCCGGGCGCAGAACCGCTCCGCCGCGCTGGAGGCCTTCCGGCAGCTCGCGCAGACGGTGCCAGGAGTCGCCGCGTCGCTGCCCGAAGTGGGCCCCACGCTGACGAGCCTCGCGGGCCAGGAGGACGTGAGTCCATTCTTCCAGGCGGAAGCACTGCGCGCGCTGCTCACGGTGGACGTGCTCGAGGGCATCACCCTGCTGCGCCAGCGTATGCGTGCGAAGGCTCCGTCGGAGAGGGACTTCCTCTTCCGCCGACAGGTGCTGGAGCAATGCGCGCCGCTGCTGTCGGAAGAGCACCGCGTGCCGCTGCTTACCGAAGTCGCGCACCACGACCCTAGCGAGTACGTGCGCATGGGCCTGTGCGCCCTCATCGCGCAGCGCCCGGAGGGGCAGCCGCTGCTGCGACGTCTGGCGGGGCTGGAGCAGGTGCCAGCCGTCGCGGGACAGACGCTGTCGGAGCCGAGCACGCGCGTGCGCACCGCCGCCGTGCTGGCCGCGGTGGACGCGGCGCTCGCGTCGCCGAAGGTGAAGGGACAAGCGCTCCAGGTGCTGGTGGACGTGCTCGGCCGTGACACCGCGCCGCTGGTCCTGCGCGTGTCGTGCGAACGCGCCGCCGCGTTGGCGGAAGCGCTGGGGGCCGCCGGACTGGGCCCCGCGCACGCGGCGCTGCTGGACGCGGTGGAATCCCTGGCGACGCAGCCGGGCGCCACGGGGCCGGTGGTGGAGGCCGCCGCCGCCGCCGCGCAGGTGCTGCGAAGGGTGAAGGACCCGGTGCGCCAGGCGTGGACGGTGCTCCTCGCGGGCCGCGTCTCCAAGCTTCGCCCGGGCAGCCGCACGCGCATCCCGCTCCAGCCCGCGCCGGAGAACCTGCCGCCGATGCCAGAGGGCCCCGCGTGGCTGGGCGCCATCCTCGCGGACCTGTCGCAGGACGGGCACGGCCTGTACGCGGAGCGCACGGACAAGACGCTGACGCTGTGGCACGGCGACCGGCAGGAGCGTCGCCTGTGGCGCGTGTGGCACGAACTGGGCCGCCCCGCGCCGAACAAGCGCCAGGCGTTCCTGCACACCACCGGTCGCGTCATGTCCGGCACGCTGCGCGCGCACCCGGGCCACCTGGACGAAATCACGGAGACGCTGGTCCCCGGCGAGCGAGTCCACGTGGCGAGCCAAGGCAGTTGGGGCCGTCACCTGCCCACGGTGGACGACCTGCTGGACATGCCGCTGTCGAAGGACGGCAAGGTGCACCTGTTCAGCAGCCACGGTGAGACGGTGCTGGTGCCACCCGCCTCGCGCCTGCGCCGGCTGACGAACCGCCTGAAGGTGTCGAAGGACTACCGTCGGCTCGCGACGCTGCGGCTGGACTCGCTGGGAGGCGAAGAACCCCGCGAGCGCCGCCGCTTCGTGGAGCAGGTGGAGCGCGACCTGGGCGTCCAGGTGCGCTTCACGCCGTACGGTCAGCACAAGCAGGTCCCTTCTCCGCTCGCCACGCTCTTCCAAGAGCCGGAGGCCGCGCCGAAGCCCACGTCCACGCTGCACACGCCCGCGCTGCTGGGCCTGCAGAGCGGATTCCTGGCGCTCCTCACCGAGCGCATCATGGAGAACGAGGGCTACTTCCTCGGCATGGGAGGCAACGGCATCGCGGCGCTGGGCCTCTTCACCGCGGCGCTCTTCTCCGTCTTCCTGGGCGACACGTACGTGAAGCGCCAGAGCGTGCGGAAGTCCCGGGAGAAGATTCCGCTCGTCATCGGCGGCTGGGGCACGCGCGGCAAGTCCGGCACGGAGCGCCTGAAGGCGGCGCTCTTCTCCGGCATGGGCTTCGAGGTGTTCGCGAAGACGACGGGCTCGGAGGCGATGTTCGTGCACAGCGCCCCGGGCGCCGGGCCGTCCGAGTTCTTCATCTTCCGCCCCTACGACAAGGCCACCATCTGGGAACAGAAGGACATGGTGGAGCTGGGCGCGCGCCTGGGCACGGAGGTGTTCCTCTGGGAGTGCATGGCGCTACAGCCGAACTTCGTCGAACTCCTCCAGAACGACTGGATGAAGGACGACTTCGCCACACTGACCAACGCCTATCCGGACCATGAGGACATCCAGGGCCCGGCGGGCATCAACGTCGCGTCCGTCATCACCAACTTCATGCCCAAGGGCGGCCGGGTGGTGACGACGGAGGACCACTTCCTCCCGCTCTTCAAGCAGGCAGCGCAGGAGAAGGACACGACGCTGCTGCACAGCGCGTGGTGGGAAGCGGAGCTGATTCCCGAGGAGTTCCTCGCCCTGTTCCCCTACCGCGAACACCCGCGCAACATGGCGCTGGTGGCGACGCTGGCGGAGCAACTCGGAGTGTCGCGGTCGTACGCGCTGGCGCTGATGGCCGAGCACGTGCAGCCCGAAATCGGCGTGTTGAAGGTCTTCCCGCCGGCGAAGGTGCGCGGGCGGCAACTCCAGTTCATCAACGGGCACTCGGCGAACGAGCGCACGGGCTTCATGAACAACTGGATCCGCACGGGTCTGGGGGACGTGGATCCGGACACGAACCCGGAGCGCGCGGTCATCACGGTCATCAACAACCGCTGGGACCGCGTGTCGCGCTCGGAGGTGTTCGCGCGCATCATGGTGGAGGACGCACCCGCGGACCGGCACGTGCTCATCGGCACGAACCTGGAGGGTCTCCAGAAGTACGTGCGCGGCGCGTTGGACCGGCACCTGTCGAGTACGGAGGTCGTCGCGGCGGAGGAGGTTGCAAGCCCCGAGGGTCAGGCCCGCGCGGAGGCGAGGCTCGCGAAGGAGCTCGCGAAGCTGAAGGTGCCGCGTCCCACGAAGGCGACGTTCATGGACCGGCTGGAGCGGTACGCGGCCGGCGCGGGCCTCCAGGCGGCTCACACGCTGGCGCTGACGTCCGCGGTGGAGAAGGCGCTGGAGGGCGGAGACGACGACGTGGGCGTGGAGAAGGTGCGCCGCGCGCTGGAGCGCGAGGTGGGCCCGCTCATCGACGAGGCGCTGTCTCCGGTGTCGCGCGTACAGCCTTCCTCGCTGCCGGAGGTGCTGTCGGCCGCGACGAAGGACGAGGTGCGCGAACACGCGCTGTACCTGCTCGCGCGCATGGCGGTGCACGCGCGGCTGAAGGCGCTGCTGCCCCGGGGTGAAGCGGATGCGCAGGGCCGCGTGAAGGTGTTCCACGCGAAGTTCCGCGACGCCTACAAGGCCATGATGCTGGAGCAGTTGGTGCCGGTGTCCGACTCGCAGGCGACGGGCGACCAGGTAGTGGACGCGTGCTCCCGCGCGGTGGCGCCCGGGATGCAGGTGAGCATCATGGGCGCGCAGAACATCAAGGGCACGGGCCTGGACTGGGTGTACCGCTGGATGGCGCTGGACCGGGTGACGACGGCGCTGAAGGCGCTGGAGGGCACGTCGGTGGAGGCGCGGCGGCGGGCGCTGGAGTCGCTGGAGACGTTCGACGACTCGGGCTTCGTGGACGCGGGCCTGGCGCGCACGGTGCTGCCGGGACTCGTCGGCAAGGCCGCGTCGCCGGATGAAGCGGACCGGCTGCGCAAGCTGGCGGAGCGCGCGAGGGCGCGGCACGAGTTGAAGATCGCCGCGCTGACGCACACGGCGGCGGGCGGCGCGACGCAGGTGGTGGTGCGCAAGCTGGAGAAGGTCTTCGACTACCTGGACAGCGTGACACGCCGCCGGCTGAGCGAGATGTTGCTGGAGGACCTGGAGACGGGCCGCGTGTCCCATGCACGCGCGGCGGTGGAGACGCGCAAGCTTTACGAGCGCCAGAAGGGCGGCTGGCTCTTCCGCGGCCTCAAGAAGCAGCCGAAGCGGCTGGCGCCGGTGGTGGAGGCGCCCACGCCCGTCATGCCGACCCCCGCGGAGGCGGTGTTCAAGGCGACGGTGGAGCTCACCAGCACCAGGGGCCCGGTGCAGGTGCACCACGTCCCCCTGGACACCAACGCGCTGGCGAAGCTCGAGGGGCCGGTGCTGCCGCACGACGAGCCGCTGCAGAAACAGGGACCGGAAGTGCTGGGACCCGAAGCGGCGGATGACGCAGGCGAGCCGCTGTCCTGAGTCCCCGCGAGAGAGCACCCCGAGGAGCGATGTTCATGGAGGAGAGTCCCATCACGGACGCGATGCTCGGGGAACGCGTCCCTTCCCTCCCCCGCCCCAACGCGGTGGAGTTCATGACGCGCGGGCGCGTGGAGCCCCTGTGCGTGGAGGAGGTCCGGAGTCTCGCGGCCTTCGATGCCTTGGAGGTGGAGTGGAACGCGCTGGTGAAGCGCGTGGATGATCAGGTGTTCCACCGCCACGAGTTCGTGCGCTGCTGGCTTCAGCACTTCGCGCCAGATGCGGCCCTGCGCGTCCTCACGGCGAGGAACTCGCTGGGCGTGCTGGTGGCGGTGCTGGGGCTGCAGGAGGAGCAGGGCCACCAGTACGGAATGCCGGTGCGGCAGTTGTCGTCGCTGACGAACAAGCACTCGTGCCGCTTCGACCTGGTGGCGGACGAGCCCAAGCGCGCCGCGGTGGCCTTCCTGTCGCATCTGATGGGCGACCCGAGCTGGGAGGTGCTCCGGCTTTCGGACGTGCCGGAGGGCGGCGCGGCCTGGGAGCTGCTCAACGCGGCGAAGGGCGCGGGGATGCCCTGGGGCGCCTGGCCGAGCTCGCGCTCGCCCTACCTGGTGTTGCCCTCCACGGTGGCGGCGTGGACGAAGGGCCGGAGCAACGCGAAGCCGCTTCGGCGAAGGCGCAGGCGCCTGGAGGAGAAGGGCCGCGTGGAGGTGGAGCGCGTGTCCGGAGTGGAGGGCCTGGACGCGAAGCTGGAGGAGGCCTTCGCGCTGGAGCAGAGCGGCTGGAAGGCGCGGGAGGGCACGGCCATCGCGCAGGCGCGGCACCGTCGGGACTTCTACACGGGGCTCGCGCACACAGCGGTGGAGCGCGGCTGGCTGGGCTTGTATTTCCTGAGACTGGACTCACGTCCCATCGCGTTCCAGTACGGGCTGGAATACGGCGGTCGCTATCTGGCGATGAAGCCGGGCTACGATGAGTCGTTGGCGGAGGTCAGTCCGGGGCACCTGCTGACGGAGAACCTGATCCAGGACTGCATTGGAAGGGGCCTGGGCGAGCTGGACTTGTTGGGGGATGATGCTCCCTACAAACGCGAGTGGACGGCGCAGGTCCGGCAGCACCACTGGCTGTTCATCTACCGGGACACGTGGATGGGGCAGACGCTGCAACGCTCGAAGTTCCGCTGGGCTCCGGTGGCGAAAAGGATGGTGGGCAGATGGGTCCGACGGCGCTGACGTTCTACCGGGCCGCGAAGCGGCTCCAGGCGCTCCCGAGGCTCGCGAACATGGTGGCCACGGTGGGCAACCGCCTCCACAACAGCCACGTGGACACGAAGGCCGTGCTGCACCCCACGGTGGAGCTGGGCTACGGAGGCATCGGCGTCATCATCGCGCCGGGTGTGGAGATTGGAGAGAACAGCTTCATCTCCCAGAACGTGAGCCTGGAGCCCCTGCCCGGACGCGTCGGCGTGCCCCGCGTGGGCCGCGACGTCTACATCGGCGTGGGCGCCCAGGTGCTGGGCCCGGTGGTGATTGGCGACGGCGCGAAGGTTGGCGCCAACGCCATCGTGCTGGACGACGTGGCGCCGGGGACCACCGTGGCGGGGATTCCGGCGCGCGAGCTGAACCAGAAGGTCCCGCCCACGGGGACGTGAGTGCGTTTCAGGCCAGGTCCAGGCGCGGGGCCTCCGCCGCACGCGCGCGGGCTCCCGCAGCGATCTCCATCACCTCCTGGGTGCTGGCCTCGCGCCGGGTGGCCGCGAGGCGGCGGCGCAAGCGGGTCGCCTGTTCATCGAGCCACTTCTCCGCGGACTGCGTCGCGAACAGCCGCGCGCCGTGCTCCGAGGCGAGCGCATCCAGCAGCAGATCATGGAGCGTGATGTAGAGGAACTCCCGGGTCGCGGCGAAGACGAAGGCGTCCTGGCTCACGTAGCGCACACCGTACGTCGCCTCCGCGGCGCTCCCCGCGGAAGGCAGGAGGCGGGTGCTCGCCGGCCGCACGAGGCCCACGCCTTCGAAGCGGCTCGAGACGATATCGAAGCTCGCCAGCCGGTCCGCCGCGTAGCGCCCGAGCACGTCCTCCGCGAGGGACAGCAGGAGCCCCGTGATGCCGGCCACGCGGGTGGGCGCCGTGTAGGCCCGCTCGACCTCCACGCCCCTCCGGTGGAGCAACGACACCGCGCGGTGCCCGACGCAGAAGGTGGGCCCGCGCCCCAGCACCGCGCGGCGCGCCGTGGCCTCGGCGGCCACCTGGGCGTTGTAGCTGCCGCAGAGGCCCAGCTCGGCGCCGATGACGAGCAGCCCCGCGCCTCCAGTGCCTCCCGTGGACGGCGCTCCGGCCCCTCGCAGCAGGCGCTCCACGCCGCGCTGGTAGGCGCGCGCGGGCTCCACCGCCCTGCGCGCCTCCCGGAAGTGGTGGGCGGAGAGGCTCTTCATCGCGCTCACCGCTTCCCCAAGCGCTTCGAGCGACTGCAACCGTCGCCGCCCTTCGACTTCACTCCTCACGGCCCCTTCCCCAGCTCCCGCGGGAAGCAGGGCCTCAGCCGCGCCTTCCAGTCACCCTCCTGGACGTGCCCCGCGTTGGCGGCGTCCACGACCTCCGGCGCTTCCACGCGGGCGCGCTCGGCACCGGCCCATACCGCCGCCCTTGCCTGGGCGGGCGGCAGCGCGTCCAGCCAGCCCTCGGTCAGGGCAGTGAGCGCGATGACCTGATCCGCCACCGTCCGGACGGTGAAGCGCTGCTGACGGAGGAGCTCCCGGAGGATGAGCCCCCGGGTCACGGCCGTGCGCGTCGCGGGGTCCACGTCAAGGCCGACGCGCGTCAGCGCCTCGAGCGCCTCGAACCGGGACGCGACGATGCGCAGGTTGCGCGCGGCCGCGCGGAGCGGATCGGGCTGCGCCGCGCCACCGACGCGCGACACGCTCCGGCCCAGGTCGACGGCCGGACGTTGGTTCCGCTCGAAGCGCGCCGCGTCCAGGTAGAGCTGCCCGTCCGTGATGGAGATGAGGTTCGTGGGGATGTACGCGGAGATGTCGCTGTCGGTGGTCTCCAGGATGGGGAAGGCGGTGAGGGAGCCGCCGCCCAGCGCATCCGTCAGCGCGGTCGCCCGTTCGAGCAGCTGGGCGTGGATGTAGAAGATGTCCCCGGGGAAGGCCTCCCGGCCCGGAGGCCTGCCCAGGAGCAGTGCCAGTTCCCGGTAGGCATCCGCGTGCTTCGTCAGGTCGTCGAAGACGACGAGCGCGCCCTCCCCTTCGTCCCGGAAGAACTCGGCGGCCGTGGCACCGGCATAGGGCGCGAGGTACTGGAGCCCTGGGGGGGCTCCCGCGTCCGCCGCGATCACGACCGTCCCCGAGAGCGCCCCCCGCTTCTCCAGCTGTTCACGCACGCTCTGGACCCGGGAGCTCGCCTGTCCGACGGCGACGTAGACACACGGCGCGTGGGCCGCGACCTGGGCCGCGACGATGTCCAGCGCGAGCGCCGTCTTGCCGACGTTCCGGTCCCCGACGATGAGCTGCCGCTGCCCCCTGCCAATGGGGATGGCCGCGTCGATGGCCATCACCCCCGTCAGCAGCGGCGCGTGCACCGGAGCGCGCGCCGTGAGCTCCGGCGCGGCGAGGAAGACGGGCCTCGGTCGTCCCAGCGGCGCGGGCCGGTCATCCAGGGGACGCCCCAGCGGATCAATGACCCGCCCCAGCAGCTCGCGTCCCACGGGCAGCGCGGGGAGGCGCCCCAGGGAGTGCGCGCCATCACCGGGGCGCACCCGCGAGGCCCCATCCAGGAGCACGACGCCCACGTGCGCGGGCGCGAGCTCGTAGGCCATGCCGAGCGCTCCCGAGTCGAAGGACACCAGCTCCTCCGCGCCGCAGTCCGGCAGCCCCACCACCCGCGCCACGCCGTCCCCGGCCTCGACGACCGCCCCGCGAAGCTGGACGGCCCCCCTCAACCCGAGGTCCCCCGCTTCGGCCAGGCGCCGCGTCAGCGCCGCGTCAGCCATCCTG
>NZ_RAWP01000116.1:0-30756 GCF_003668935.1 Corallococcus sp. AB032C
CGGCCGCCCCGTGCCCCCGGTGCTTCCGCCGCCATGGCCCGGCCGGCCCGACACGCCACCGTCCGTGCTCCCCGTGCCGCTGCCCGGCCGCCCCGTGCCGCCGGTGCCCGGCCGCCCTGCCCCGCTTCCTGGTCCCGGCCGGGCTCCACCGCCGGTGGTGGGCGGCGCGCAGTCCGTCGGCGGAGGCGCGCAGTCCGAAGGCGAAGGAGACGGGCGGCCCGGCCGCTCCGGACGTCCGTACTTCGCGAACTCGCCGGCCAGCCGCTTGGACTCCTGCTGGAGGCCCACCAGCTCGATGCGGTCATCGTTCAGGCCCGGCAGCTTCAGCATCAGGAGGCTCTTCTTCGCCGTGTCGACCTGTTCGAAGAAGCCGCGGTTGTCGACGAGGAACTTCGCCGCGTCCCGGAGCGACGGCGACACGTTCTTGTCCTGCGAGATGCGCTGGAGGTCCGCGTGCGACAGCGAGCCGTCCTTCTTGCCGTCCAGCAGGTCCAGGTAGCCGAAGTTCGCCTCCAGCGTGCGCAGCGAGTCCGCGTAGTCCAGCAGCTTGGGGTCCAGCGGGCTGCGGCTTCCGGAGATGCCTCCCGCCTGCGAAGCGCCCGGAGAAGCGGAACTCGCGTAGCCCGCGCCCGCCTTCGCCGCGTTCTGGGGCGCGCAGTACTCCGTCTTCGCGGATGGGTTCTTCTTCAGCTCATCCGCCACGCCCAGCGCGCCGCTGGCCGCCATCATCACGTTGCCGGTCATCACCCCCGCGGCCGTCTTGATGGAGTTCGTGAGGACGGGCGGAAGCCCCAGTGCGTCCCCCGCCAGGTCGGTCACGGCGGCCATGGGACCGCCCAGCAGGTTCGCCACGCCTTTCAGGATGTCGAGCATCGATACTCCCGCGCGACGGGTTGAAGTGGGTGCTGCCAGGTGCCGCGCGCCGTCTCTTCGGACGCGGACAGGCATTGCAGCGGCGGTGCCGGGCAGTCCGGCTCGCGGGGCGAGTCGAAACGCGGGGTTGGCCCGAGGGGGCCGCCAGCCGCGTCCCCACCCACGGACGGGTCGGTCCGCGGCGGAGGATTGCGGCTAGAGTCCCGCGCCCATGCGCACCTTCGGGCTCGACTACGGCACCAAGACCATCGGGGTGGCCGTCTCGGATGGACTGGGGCTCACCGCCCAGACGGTCACCACCGTGCGGCGCACGTCACTCAAGGGGGACCTGGCGGAGCTGTCCCGGCTGGTGAAGGAACACGAGGTGACGCGCTTCGTCCTGGGGCTGCCCCTCAACATGAACGGCTCGGAGGGGCCCCGCGCGGAGGCCTCGCGCAAGTTCGCTCAGGTGCTGGAGAGCGCGCTCGGACTGCCCGTGGAGCTGTGGGACGAGCGGCTGTCCACCGTGGCCGCCCAGCGCACCCTGTTGGAGGCGGACGTGCGCCGGGAGAAGCGGCGGGAGGTCATCGATCAGCTCGCCGCGCAGTTCATCCTGCAGGGCTGGCTGGACGCGCACCGACCCAAGGACGACGACGGCTACGACGACAACTACGACCCGGAGGGCTGAGCAGCACCTCCGGGAATCGCTGCCGGACTACGGCTGGCGCCGGTACACGTGCAGCGGCGCGGAGAAGCCGTCCTGCTCCTGGTACGCCACGCCGTCGAGCGTCAGCGTGCGCCCGTCCAGCTTCACGCCCGGGTCCTTCACCAGCTTGCCGCCGTCGAAGCGCACCAGCACGTCCGGCCGCGCGTCCGCCAGGCGCTGGCGGAAGGTGTCCCAGCGCACGCGCGCCATGCGCATCTCCGGCAGCGTGGAGAAGAAGGCCACCTGCAGGTCCATGTAGCTCGGGTCATCGTCGATGGCCGCCGCGCCGCCGTTCGCCGCCACCTCCTCCTTCAGGAAGCGCGCCACCTGCATCACCGCCACGGGGTTCGTGGACGTGGGGCTCACCGGACGCAGCGAGTCGTGCAGCCCGCCCTCGGTGCGGAACGTGTAGATGCCCAGCGCCACCGGCATCACCACCGCCAGCACCGCGCTCACGCCCACCACCGCGCGGCGCGCGAAGGCTCCCTTGTTGCCCACCAATGCCGCCAGGCCCGGCGCCATGAACACCGGCACGAGCACCAGCTGCGTCACCGTGAAGCGGGCCAGGGGCACGAAGCTCAACAGCACCGCCGCGCGCAGGGTGAAGTACAGCGCGGGCACCACCGCCATCGCCACCAGCCAGCGAGTCTCCGGGTGCTTCTTCCACGCGCGCACCATGCCCACCCCGCCCAGCAGCGCCACGCCGGGCGTCAGCGTGAAGAGCGCCACCGCGGGCCAGAACCCCAGCTGCTGCAGCCGCCAGCCCAGCGCGCCCCCCGCACCACCCGAGTCGGCCACCCACTGCTTGTGGAAGTCCTCCACCGCCTTGATGGGGAAGAACGGGTCGCCGTGCGCCAGCTCGTTGCCCTGCATCCACAACAGCGGGAACGGCAGGCACGCCAGGCCAAAGCCCACCGCGCGCGTCAGGGACGCCACCCGGTCCTCGCTGCTGAACACCAGCGCCACCGTGATGAGCGGGATGTACAGCCACGCGTCGTAGCGAAGCGCGCACGCGAAGTTGAGCAGCACCGCGCCCCAGAACAGCGGCTGGAAGCGGTTCTCCTCCACCCCTTCCGCCACCAGCGCGAACACCGCCAGCATGAAGAAGAGCGACACCGACTCGCTGCCCGCGGTGGTGGAGAACTGCAGGTGCATGCCCCACGCGCTGAAGGCCAGCCCCGCCGCCACGCCCGCGCGCCAGCCGAACAGCCGCCGCGTCAGCGCGAACAACGGAACCACCGACAGCACGCCGAACACCAGGCTCACCAGCCGGCCCGCCACGTCGCGCTCGAACACCGACAGCACCGCGCCCACCAGGTACAGGTGCAGGGGCCCGAACTGGTACGTGCCGTCCTTGTAGGACGTGATGACGTGGGGGTCGGCCAGCCACCGCTCCGCCAGCTCCGTGCGCACCACCGCGTCCCCGAAGAGGTTCTCGTTGATGAAGAACACCCCCAACCGGGGCAGCAGCGCCGCCAGGAGCAGCAGGCCCACCAACCACCGGGTGGACGGCTCGGGCTGGGGTGCGGGCACCGCGGACAGACCGGGCACGGCGGAGGGAGGGGAAGCAAGGGCGGCGGGACTCGAAGCGGGAACCATGGAGCGCGCGAGGATACGCAGGCAGGGCTCAAAGCCAAGCCAGCGTCCCTCCCTCCTGCCCGGTGCCCGCCCGCCTGCCCTGTACTTCCTCGGGAATCACTTCCCCGGGCAGCGTGTCATTCGCGCCGTTACGCAGCCTTCTGGGCGGGACGGAACCGGTGCGCCGACCGTCACGCCGACATGTGGAGCGGACACGGACGCCGCCCCACAGTGAGGGCCTGCCTGGACGGGGTGTCCTCCGGCGGAAGCCCAAGCGTCGGGAAGTACGCGCTTGGGTGAGGTGGGAGCGGACACATCGCACCGGGGGGGCTCCTCCCAGCGCGCGTCCCGGTCCTTATAATCGAAGTGCCTTTTCACCCCGTGGAGGAGGGCGGCTCCCCTCCGACACGAGCCGGACGCGCGGTCCCACTCCGCGGCGGGGTCCCGAAGGGGCTGAAGCATCGCGATTGTCGTCGCCTGGGACCTCTTCGGAGTGGGTGTGGAATGGCCTTCCAGCCCTCCAGGTTCACCATGTTGGCCCCCCGGAAGCACGCGACCGTTCGCGTCCTCCTGTGAGGCTACGAGGGAGAGACATGAAGGACGCTGAGAAGGGCTCGTGGGTCTCCAGAATCGCCGCGTTCCAGGACGTGAAGACCTACGCGGAACTCAACTGGGAGGGCTCTTTCGAGGACTACCTCGAAATCGTCCGCAAGAACCCCAAGGTCACCCGCACCGCCTTCCAGAGGATCTACGACATGATCCTCAGCCACGGGAAGTCGGAGTACATCGACAACAAGAAGAAGCTCACCCGCTACCACTTCTTCAGTGACGAGCGCTTCGGCGGCCGCGACGCCATCTTCGGCCTGGACGTGCCGCTGATGAAGCTGGTCAACGTCTTCAAGTCCGCCGCCCAGGGCTACGGCACGGAGAAGCGCGTCATCCTCCTGCACGGCCCCGTGGGCTCGTCCAAGTCCACCATCGCCCGCCTGCTCAAGAAGGGCATCGAGGAGTACTCGAAGACGCCGGAGGGCGCCGCGTACACCTTCTCCTGGCTCACCGACAAGAAGCAGCCGGACGGCACGGTGACGAAGGAGAAGATGAAGTGCCCGATGAACGAGGAGCCCCTCAACCTCATCCCCCGCGAGTGGCGCGACAAGGTCTTCTCCGAGCTGTCCCCGCCGGAGTCCGGCTACACGATTCCCGGCGGCTGCGAGCTGTGCCCCGCGTGCCGCTTCGTCTTCAAGGAGCTGATGACCCAGTACGGCGGGGACTTCGCCCAGGTCATGGGCCACATCCACGTCAACCGGCTCATCTTCAGTGAGAAGGACCGCGTGGGCATTGGCACGTTCCAGCCCAAGGACGAAAAGAACCAGGACTCCACCGAGCTCACCGGCGACATCAACTACCGGAAGATCGCCGAGTACGGCTCGGACTCCGACCCGCGCGCCTTCAACTTCGACGGCGAGTTCAACATCGCCAACCGCGGCGTCATCGAGTTCGTCGAAGTGCTCAAGCTGGACGTCGCGTTCCTCTACGACCTGCTCGGCGCGTCGCAGGAGCACAAGATCAAGCCGAAGAAGTTCCCTCAGACGGACATCGACGAGGTCATCATCGGGCACACCAACGAGCCCGAGTACAAGAAGCTCGAGAACAACGAGTTCATGGAGGCCTTGCGCGACCGTACGGTGAAGATTGACATCCCGTACATCACCAAGCTCGCGGAGGAGGTGAAGATCTACGAGAAGGACTTCAACTCCCGCGCCATCAAGGGCAAGCACATCGCCCCGCACACGCTGGAGATGGCCGCCATGTGGGCCGTCCTCACGCGCCTGGAGGAGCCCAAGAAGCACAACCTGTCGCTCCTGCAGAAGCTCAAGCTCTACAACGGCAAGACGCTCCCCAACTTCACCGAAGACAACATCAAGGAGCTGCGCAAGGAGTCCGTGCGCGAGGGCCTGGAGGGCATCAGCGCCCGCTACATCCAGGACAAGATCTCCAACGCCCTGGTGAGCGACAAGGGCGAGGGCTGCATCAACCCCTTCATGGTGCTCAACGAGCTGGAAGCCGGCTTGAAGACGCACTCCCTCATCAACACCGAGGACGCGCGCAAGCGGATGAAGGAGCTGCTCACCACGGTGAAGCAGGAGTACGAGGACATCGTCAAGAACGAGGTCCAGCGCGCCATCAGCGCCGACGAGGACGCCATCGGCAAGCTGTGCGGCAACTACATCGACAACATCAAGGCCTTCACCCAGAAGGAGAAGGTCCGCAACAAGTACACCGGCATCTACGAGGTGCCGGATGAGCGCTTGATGCGGTCGATTGAAGAGAAGATCGACATCCCGGAGAGCCGCAAGGACGACTTCCGCGGGGAGATCATGAACTACATCGGCGCGCTCGCCGTGGAGGGCAAGACCTTCAACTACCGGACCAACGAGCGGCTGCACAAGGCGCTGGAGCTGAAGCTGTTCGAGGACCAGAAGGACAGCATCAAGCTCAAGAACCTGGTGTCGTCCGTCGTGGACAAGGAGACCCAGGAGAAGATCGACCTGGTGAAGGACCGGATGATGAAGAACTACGGGTACTGCGAGATCTGCTCCACGGACGTGCTGAACTTCGTGGCCAGCATCTTCGCCCGCGGTGACGCCAAGGAGTAACGCGATAGCGCCTTGTCCAAGAGGGACGTGACACCGTGACCTTGAAGATCCACCAGGACCACTCCCGCTTCAAACAGATCGTCCGCGGGAAGATCAAAGCCAACCTGCGCAAGTACGTGCAGAAGGGCGAGATGCTGGGCAAGAAGGGCAAGGATGCCATCAGCATCCCCATCCCCTTCATCGACATCCCGCGCTTCAAGTACGGCCACAAGGAGCAGGGCGGCGTAGGCCAGGGTGACGGTGACGTGGGTCAGCAGCTCGGCCCCGGGGCGGTAGAGCCCGGGGACGGGCACCAGGCCGGCCAGGGCGAGGGAGACCACGCCCTGGAGGTGGACGTCACGCTGGAGGAGCTGGCGCAAATCCTGGGCGAGGAGCTCCAGCTGCCGCGCATTGAACGGCGGCAGAACGAGCGCATCGTCACGCAGAAGGTGAAGTACACGGGCGTGAACACCACGGGCCCGGAGTCCCTGCGCCACTTCAAGCGCACCTTCAAGCAGGCCCTGAAGCGGCAGATCGCCACCGGCACCTACGACCCGAAGATGCCGGTCATCATCCCCACGCGCGAGGACCGGCGCTACCGCAGCTACAAGCTCCAGGAGCTGCCGGAAACGAACGCGGTCATCATCTACATGATGGACGTGTCCGGCTCGATGGGGGACGAGCAGAAGGAGATCGTCCGCATCGAGAGCTTCTGGCTCGATACGTGGCTCAAGCATCAATACAAGGGCCTGGAGTCGCGCTACATCATCCACGACGCGGTGGCGCGCGAAGTGGACCGCGACACGTTCTTCCACACCCGCGAGTCCGGCGGAACGATGATCTCCAGCGCATACAAGCTGTGCCGGGACATCATCCAGGCGGACTACCCGAAGAGCGCGTGGAACATCTACCCGTTCCACTTCAGCGACGGTGACAACTGGAGCGCGGACGACACGCGCCAGTGCATCGAGATGCTCCGCAACGACATCCTCCCGCAGGTGAACCAGTTCGCCTACGGGCAGGTGGAGTCCCCCTACGGCAGCGGGCAGTTCATCAAGGACCTGCGCGAGGCGGTGGGTGACACGAACAACGTCTCGCTGAGCGAGATCGCGGACAAGGACGCCATCTACGCCTCCATCAAGGACTTCCTCGGCAAGGGGCGCTGACAAGAGCGCTTCTGTCTCATCCCCCACCGGAGCCACCGCCCCATGCCCAAGAGCCTCACACCGCGACTCGCAGCGCTGCGGGATGAAATCCACGGCTACGCCAAGGAGTTCGGCCTGGATTTCTTCGACACCGTCTTCGAGATGGTGAGCTACGACGAGATGAACATGGTGGCCGCCTACGGCGGCTTCCCCACCCGCTACCCCCACTGGCGCTGGGGCATGGAGTACGAGCAACTGGCGAAGGGGTACGAGTACGGGCTCTCCAAAATCTACGAGCTCGTCATCAACAACGACCCCTGTTACGCCTACTTGATGGAGAGCAACCCGGAGGTGGACCAGAAGCTGGTGATGGCCCACGTCTACGGTCACTGCGACTTCTTCAAGAACAACTTCTCCTTCCGGCACACCAACCGCCGGATGATTGACGACATGGCCAACCACGCCACCCGCGTCCGGCGGTGGGTGGACAAGATTGGCGTGGAGAAGGTGGAGGACTTCATCGACCGGACGCTGTCGCTGGAGAACCTCATCGACCAGCACGCGCCCCACATCCGGCGCAACCCGGACCCGCAGCGCGCGGAGGAAGAGGCCAAGTCCAACGAGCGCGTGGAGGGCTTCAAGGTGAACCGCGAGTACATGCGCGGCTTCATCAACCCCTCCGAGTTCATGGACTCACAGCGCAAGCGCGCGGAGGACGAGAAGCAGCAGCGCAAGCGCTTTCCGGAGCGCCCGCAGCGCGACGTGCTCTACTTCCTGCTGGAGCACGCGCCGCTGGAGCCGTGGGAGGTGGACATCCTCTCCATCCTGCGCGACGAGGCGTATTACTTCGCGCCGCAGGGCCAGACGAAGATCATGAACGAGGGGTGGGCCAGCTACTGGCACTCCACCATCATGACCCGCCGGGCGCTGCGGGACGATGAGATCATCGACTACGCGGACCACCACTCCGGCACCATGGGCGTGCGCCCTGGCGCCATCAACCCATACAAGCTGGGCATCGAGCTGTGGCGGGACATTGAAGACCGGTGGAACAAGGGCAAGTTCGGCAAGGAGTGGGACGAGTGCGATGACCTTCGCGCACGCCAGGCCTGGGACAAGAAGCTGGGCGCGGGGCGAGAGAAGATCTTCGAGGTGCGCAAGCACTACAACGACATCACCTTCATCGACACGTTCCTCACCGCCGAGTTCGCCCAGCAGCAGAAGCTCTTCGTCTACGGCTTCAACGACAAGCGCAACTCGTGGGAAATCCTCGACCGCGAGTTCCGCAAGGTGAAGAACAAGCTGCTCACGTCGCTCACCAACTTCGGCCAGCCCATCATCGAAGTGGTGGACGGCAACTACGAGAACCGCTCGGAGCTGCTGCTCGCGCACAAGCACGACGGGCAGGACCTGAAGGGCGACTACGCGCGGGAGACGCTGCGCAACCTCCAGTCCCTGTGGCGGCGGCCCGTGAACATCATCACGCGCTACGACGGCAAGGGGGCCCTGTTGCGCTACGACGGGCAGCACCACTCGGAAAAGAAAGTGGAGCTGTAACCGCCAAGCAGGCAGGCGGGCGGGGAAGTGCGGTCAGGATTTGGGCGGAGGACCAACAGTCCTCTACACTCCTGTATCGCCCCCCATGAAGACCGCTTCCCTCCTCTGCCTTGCCGCCCTCGGGGTGGCTTCGACGTCCGAAGCCGCCACCCAGTTCGAAATCAAGAACCGCCGCATCGAGCCGCGCCAGACGCTGGCGGGTGCGCTGCACGACGCGCAGCTGCCCGACGAGCAGGTGACGGCGGTCATCTCCGCGCTGGAGGGCGTGTTCGACTTCCGCAAGTCGCGCGTGGGCGACCAGTTCCGGCTGGTGATGAAGAACGGCGAGCTGGATTTCTTCGACTACCGCCAGAGCACCGTGGACGAGTGGCAGGTGCGCCGCGACGGGGAGAAGTACATCGGCAGCAAGCGCTCCATCGAGGTGGAGAAGCAGGTGTCGCTGGTGTCGCTGGAGATCAACTCGTCCCTGTACGAGGCGACGCTGGCCGCGGGCGAGGACCCGTCCATCGGCCTGGTGCTGTCGGACGTGTTCGCGTGGGACATCGACTTCTACCGGGACGTGCGCAAGGGCGACAAGGCCAAGGCCCTGGTGGAGAAGTTCGTCTCCAAGGGCCGCGTGCTGCGCTACGGCGAGGTGCTGGCGGCCACGTATGAAGGCGGCCTGGTGGGCCACAAGCGCGTGTTCCGCTACGTGCTGCCCAACGGCGAGGCCAACTTCTTCCAGGAGGACGGCGCCAGCGCGAAGAAGACCTTCCTCAAGAGCCCGCTGAAGTACGCGCACGTCACCAGCAGCTTCGGGTCGCGCTTCCACCCGGTGCTCCAGTACCTGAAGAACCACAACGGCGTGGACTACGGCACGCCCATTGGCACCCCGGTGTGGGCCGTGGCGGACGGCACCGTGGTGTCCGCGGGCAACGCGGGCGCCGCCGGCAACATGGTGCTGCTGCGCCACGCCAACGGCATGGAGACGCAGTACATGCACCTGTCTCGCTTCGGCGACGGCGTGCGCGCCGGCCAGCGCGTGCGGCAGAAGCAGGTGATTGCCTACTCCGGCAACACCGGCCGCTCCACCGGCCCGCACCTGCACTTCGGCCTGAAGCGCAACGGCACCTACGCCAACCCGCTCACCCAGAAGTTCCCTCGCGCGGATCCGCTGCCCAAGGAGCTGACGGCGGACTTCCTCGCCAAGGCGCACGACATGGCCCAGCAGATTGACGCCGTGTCCGTGGCCGCCGTCGCCGGCAAGGCGGGCCCGCCGCCCACCGCCACGAAGTAGACGCAAAGCGCCTCGCGTTGAAAGCCCACGGGCCCCCTCCCCTTCACGGTGGAGCGGGGCCCGTCGCTTGTCGCCGAGCCGTCAGGTCCACTCGATGATGAACTCGGAGTCGCCCAGGCACCGCTCGGAGCCCCGCACACTGCCTTCACGGTGCACCGCGGTGAGGGGGCCCATGAGGATGCCTTCGTGGACCTCCACGGGCAGCAGGTCGCCCTTGAAGAGCAGCCGCACGCGCTTGTCGCCCAGGGCCTGGTACTCGCGCTGCCCGTAGCTCACCGCGGTGGAGTAGGACGCGGGCGCGTTGCTGTACAGGCGCTTGGGGTCTCCGCCGCCGGAGGTGAGGCGCAGGAGCGTCTGCCCCACCGTGGACTCGAAGAACGTTCCGACGATGGCCTGCCCGCACGCCCGCAGGGCCGCGTCGCGCGTGCCGAACTCCGGCTGGAGCGCCTCCGACGCGAAGGCGAGCAGCCGCAGGAAATCCACCGCAGGATAGGAGAAGAAGTCCACGGGGCTGCGCTGCATGAGCGGCGCGCGCAGGCGCTCCGCGGCGTCACGCCCCAGCCGCTGGTGCACGAGCCTCAGCACCGCCGCGAAGCTCAGCCCCCGCACCGTGTCCCCTGGCCGGGTGAGGGCGATGCGCTGCTCCAGGTCATCCAGGGGGAAGGACATTCGCGAGCGTTTTACTCCAGTTCCGCGCGCTTCCAGCCCTTCCACGAATTGGATGTGCTTGCCTTCACACGCCCTGGGGCCGCGCCGCGTCACGGCGGGTCCCCGGGCACCTTCCCTCCCTGGCGGGGGAAGCGGCCGACCCCGGAAGGGGACGTGGGTTTCCCCTGCCCTGGGCTGGCGTGACACGGTACCCTTCCGTCATGGGCGTCCCGCGTCAAAAGCGCGGGCGCTTGCGCAGTCCATCAACCCCCTCGCGACCTTCGAGACGACCGACTTATGGCTCCTCCCGCCTCCGCGCGCCCCGCATCGCCCACGCCCTCCTCCTCGGGAGCTCCCGAAGACAGCGGCCGCACCGGGCTCGACGCGGCCAGCGTCCGTCGCGGCTTCTTCGAACACGTGCGCTATTCGCGCGGCAAGAACCCGGAGACGGCCACCCCGCACGACCGCTTCATGGCGCTGTCGCTGGCCGTGCGCGACCGCCTCACGGACCGCTGGGTGAAGACGGCGCGCACCTACTACGAGCAGGACGTCAAGCGCGCCTATTACCTGTCCGCGGAGTACCTGCTGGGTCGCGCGCTGGGCAACAACCTGCTCAACCTCAACATGTACGAGGCCGCGGCCGCCGCCATGCAGGAGGTCGGCGTGGACCTGAGCCAGTTGCTGGAGATGGAGCCGGACGCGGGCCTGGGCAACGGCGGTCTGGGCCGGCTGGCGGCGTGCTTCCTGGATTCGCTGGCCACCCTGGGCTACCCGGGCATGGGCTACGGCATCCGCTACGAGTTCGGCATCTTCTCCCAGGACCTGGTGGAGGGACACCAGGTGGAGCGCGCGGACGAGTGGCTGAAGTTCGGCAACCCGTGGGAAATCGTCCGGCCGGAGAAGGCGGTGCCAGTGCGCTTCTTCGGGCGCGTGGAGCATCACCAGGGTCCGGATGGCCGGCCGGTGGCGCGCTGGGTAGGCGGCAAGACGGTGATTGGCGTGCCGTACGACACGCCCATCGCGGGCTACGGCAACAACACCGTCAACACGCTGCGGCTGTGGCAGGCGCGCGCGAGCGCGGAGTTCGACCTGCTGCTGTTCAACGCCGGTGACTACGAGCGCTCCGTGGTGGAGAAGAACGACTCGGAGGTCATCTCCAAGGTCCTCTACCCCAACGACGCGTTCCAGGCCGGCAAGGAGCTGCGCCTCAAGCAGCAGTACTTCTTCGTGGCGTGCTCCATCGCGGACATCGTCCGGCGCTACCTGAAGAACCACAACGACTTCCGTGACTTCTCCCGGAAGGTGGCCATCCAGCTCAATGACACGCACCCGGCCATTGGCGTGGCGGAGCTGATGCGCGTGCTGGTGGACGAGCGGCGCCTGCTCTGGGACGAGGCGTGGTCCATCACCCAGGAGACGTTCGGCTACACCAACCACACGCTGCTGGCGGAGGCCATGGAGCGCTGGCCGGTGTCGCTGTTCGAGCGGCTCTTGCCCCGTCACCTCGAAATCATCTTCGAGATCAACCAGCGCTTCATGCGCCAGGTGCAGATCCGCTACCCGTTCGACGTGGAGAAGCAGCAGCGGATGAGCCTGGTGGAGGAGGGCCCGGAGAAGAAGATCCGCATGGCCCACCTGGCCGTGGTGGGCAGCCACAGCATCAACGGCGTGGCCGCGCTGCACACGGACCTGTTGCGCCGAGACGTGCTGCCGGACTTCGCGCAGATGTATCCGGAGCGCTTCAACAACAAGACCAACGGCGTGACGCCGCGCCGGTGGCTGGCGTGGTGCAACCCGCGCCTGTCCAAGCTCATCACCAGCCGCATTGGTGAGGGCTGGGCCACGGACCTGGACCAGCTCCTGAAGCTGGAGGCGCACGCGGAGGACCCGGAGTTCCGCAAGGCCTTCCGCGAGGTGAAGCGCGCCAACAAGGACGAGTTGGCCCAGCACGTGAGGGATTTGCGCTGGGTGCAGCTCAATCCGGACGCCATCTTCGACGTGCAGATCAAGCGCCTGCACGAGTACAAGCGGCAGCTGCTGGACGCCGTCCACATCGTGGCGCTGTGGATGAAGGCGCGCCGCGACCCGTCCAGCGTCATCGCGCCGCGCGCGTTCCTCTTCGGCGCGAAGGCCGCGCCGGGCTACCACCTGGCGAAGCTGACCATCCGGCTCATCAACGGCATCGCGGAGGTGGTCAACAGCGACGCGGGCGCCACGGGGCTGCAGGTGGTGTTCCTGCCCAACTACCGGGTGAGCCTGGCGGAGCGCATCATCCCCGCGGCGGACGTGTCCGAGCAGATCTCCACGGCGGGCTGGGAAGCGTCCGGCACGGGCAACATGAAGCTGATGCTCAACGGCGCGCTGACGCTGGGCACGCTGGACGGCGCCAACGTGGAGATTCGCGACGCGGTGGGCGACGAGAACTTCTTCCTCTTCGGGCTCACGGCGGACGAGGTCATCGCGCGCAAGAAGGCCGGCTACAAGCCGCGCGAGGTGTACGAGTCCAACACGGAGCTGCGCGAGGCGCTGGACCTCATCCGCTCGGGCTTCTTCTCCCCGGAGGACCGCAACCTCTTCCAGCCGCTGGTGGACAGCCTGCTCAACGAGGACCGCTACCTGGTGCTCGCGGACTTCGCGGCCTACGCGGCGAAGCAGGAGGACGTGGCGCGCGCCTACAAGGACACCGAGTCCTGGACGAAGAAGTGCATCATCAACGTCGCCCGCGCGGGCATCTTCTCCTCCGACCGCACCATCAAGCAGTACGCGGAGGAGATCTGGAAGGTGCAGCAGACGACGGTGGAGTGACGCCTCCGTGAGCACCGGCAGCCCCCATCTCCCTGGGGCTGCCGTGCCGTGTCAGTGGCTCACGCGGCCTTGTTCAGCCACGCCTCGTACGCGCGGAAGTCGTAGTCGCGGCCGAGGAAGTGGTGCACCAGGCGCGCGGCGTCGTCGGAGCCGCCCGGCTCCAGCACCGCGCGGCGGTAGTCCTGCGCGGGCTCCGGGTTGAGCAGGCCCTTCGTCTGGAAGACCGTGAAGAGGTCCTTCGCGATGACCAACGACCACATGTACGTGTAGTAGTTGGACGAGTACCCATCCAGGTGCCCGAAGGTGAGGTGGAAGTACGTGCCCTCCAGGTACGGGAAGGGGATGTACTGGCCCTGCAGCTCGCGCACGAGCGCGGTGGCGTCCAGGTCCTTCGGGTCGCGCCGGTACAGCTCCAGGCTGAGCGCCGCGTAGAACATCTGCTGTCGCACGAAGAGGCCCTTGCCGAACTCGTCCGCGGCGAGCATGCGCTCCACCAGGTCCGCGGGCAGCGACTCCCCCGTCTGATAGTGCTTCGCGAAGGTCTGCAGGCACGTCACGTCGCGCGCCCACTCCTCCAGCATCTGCGACGGGGCCTCCACGAAGTCCCACTCCGTGCGCACGCCGGACAGGCCCGCCCACTTCGTGTGGCCGCCGAAGATGTGGTGCAGCAGGTGGCCGAACTCGTGGAAGAAGGTCTCCACGTCGCCGTGCTGCATGAGCGCGGGCTCCGTGCCGGGCTTGGGGAAGTTGCAGATGAGCGCGCCTTCCGGCAGCCGCCGCCCTGACTTGCCGCTCGTCAGCGTGAACTGGGCCGCGTGCTTGTACTTGTCCGCGCGCGGGTGCATGTCCAGGAAGAAGCGGCCCTTGAGCGTCTGGCCTTCATAGACGTCGTAGGCCTCCACGTCCGGGTGCCACACGGGCACGTCCTTCACCGGGTGGTAGGTGACGCCGAAGAGGCGCGCGGTCAGGTCCAGCACGCCCTGCTTCACGCGCGTGTATTCGAAGTACGGGCGCACCGTCTGCGAGTCGAAGGCGTACTGCTCCGCCTTCACGCGGTCATCCAGGTAGCCGGAGTCCCACGGGTTCACCTGGTCGGCCTTCGGGTCGTCCTTGCGCTTGCGCTCCAGGAGCACCGCGTAGTCGCGCTTCATGCGCTCTTCGGACGCGTCAGCGATCTTCCGGATGAAGGTGCCCGCGGCGTCCGCGCTGCGCACCATCTTGTCCTCGGTGGCGTAGGCGGCCCAGTGGGGGTAGCCCAGGAGCGTGGCCAGCTCGTGGCGCTTCTGCACCAGGCTCTGGAGCACGTTCACGTTGGCGGGGTAGCCGCGCTGGCGGTTGGCGCGCCAGAGCTCTTCGCGGGCCTTGCCGTCGCGCGCGTAGGTGAGGAAGGGCACCAGGTCCGGGTAGTCCGTGGAGATGCGCACCTGGCCGTCCTCGCCGGGGGCGTGCGCGCGCACGTAGTCCTCCGGCAGTCCGTCCAGCGCGGCCGGGGGCAGCGCCACCTTGCGGGTGTCCTGGCTGATGTTGCGGCTGAACTCCTGGCCAATGCGGACCAGCTCCTCCTGGAGCGCCTTCACCCTCGCGCGGGTGGCTTCGTCGCGGTCCACGCCGGCGCGGCGGAAGTCGCGCAGCACCTTCTCCATCCACTTGCGGGTGGCGGCGTCCTCGTTGGCCAGGCTCACGGCCGCGAGGACGTCGTAGACGCCCCGGTCCATGCGGATGTCGTTGGCCAGGTTCTCGATGGCCTGCTCGGCGGCCTCCGCGGCCTCGCGCAGGGCGACCTCCGGGTGCGTGTGACGCACCACGCTGGCGCGCGCGGCGGCGTCATCCAGGGCGGCGGAGGACTCGTCGAACAGCTCCAGGACCTCCTTGGGGGGCGTGGAGGCGGGCAGCGTCTTCAGTCGCGCGATGCCGTCGCGGGCCTTGGCCAGGGCCTCCTCGCTCGCGCGGCGGAACTCCTCCGGCGGGCAGGTGACGTGGCGGGCGGCGTCGGGGACCAGGGGGTCGGACACGGGAAGGGCTCCTCTCAAGCCGTGGGTGTGCTGCAAAGGGCTCAAAGCTAATGCGCCCCGTCCTCCCTGGCAGCATCCGTGTGGCCCGGCGCGTGCTGGTGCCGGGCAGTGGACGCCCTCCCCTGCCCCGTCCGTCGGGCGGCGGACGGGCGGGCGGTGCCCCAAAGGCGGAAGGCCGCCCCGGCGTGCGTGCCGGAGGCGGCCTTCCTGGGACATCAAGGGTGAGACGGTGGCGTCAGTAGAACTCGAGCGGGCTCGTGGAGCCCTGCGGCTGCCGGGCGGCGCGGGTCACGAAGTCCACGCTGTTGTTGTCCGTGTCCTGCGCATTGCCCCGGGCAGCGTCCGCGCCCCCCACGGCCATGGTGACGGACGTGGAGGTGGACACGGCCTTGCGCTCCAGGCTTCCGCCCACCGCCGGATGGGACGGGGCCGCGGTGCCCTCGGGAGCGTTCCCGGTGCCCCACCCCAGCTTGTCCACGTCCACGTACGCCGAGCCCACGAGTTGCTGGAGGCGGACGTGGCCACCCGCGGTCGTGGAGGCCGACATATCGAAGCTGGTGTAACCGAGGTCCTTGGTCGCCAGGCCAGTGCCGCTGTAGTTCGCCCCGCCCAGGAGGAAGTAGCCGTGGGCGCGGATGACCCTTCCGGCCGGAAGGGTGATGGTCGCCCAGGGAGTCCCGGTGGCGGACTTGTAGCCCACCTGCCAGTTGGACAGGTCCACGTCCGAGTTCGTCGGGTTGTAGAGTTCGATGAACTCATCCGTGGCGGCCGTGCCACTGCCGTTGCCGCCGCTGACCTCGCTGATGACCACGTGGTTCGTCAGCGGAGCCTTGCCCACCGTCACCGTGCCGTAGGTGCCCGCGGGCGGCACGGTCTTGCCATTCTGGTCGCAGTACACCCACGGCTCCCCCGCGTCCGTGAACCGGTAGCGGAAGCCGTAGCTGTAGGTGCCGGACGTGGGAATCTGCAGCGTCGCCTTCATCTCGTCGTTGTTGGAGTTCGGCGTGGTGAAGCCCGGGTTGAAGTCCGCCGCCGTCCACGTCCAGCCTGCGGGGTTGGTGGCGTCCGTGCCGTAGCCCAGCTGCGCCTCGATGCGGGGGTAGGAGTCGTTGCCCTGCGTGTTCCGCGTCGTGACGTCGTAGCTGTAGAACTGGCTGAAGATGTCGTAGCTGTCGGTGGTGTTGATGGTCGCCGGGTAGGCGCCGTCAGGCGACGGGAACGTCTTCGGGTACTGGATGGCGCAGTAGTTGAGCGGCTTCTCCACGTTCAGGCCGCAGTCGTCGTTGGCCTGGCCCGGCGTGCCCCGGTCCCCGCCAGACAGGCTGCCGCTGGAGTCACACCAGTACCAGGCGCGGCCGCTGCCCTTCGTCCCGATGATGCTGGACGCGAGGCTCATGGCCCGGCCCGTCGTCTGGGGGAACGCGTTCGTGTACGTCAGGCTGTCCACCGTCACGGTGCCCTGCTTGAGCGTGATGGAGCCCGTGCTGTCCATGAACACATCGAGGCCGTAGCTGGTGTTCGCCGGCACGCCACCGTTGTTCGTGAAGTTCGCGGCCTGCGCGAGCACCGTCCGCCCGCCAGGGGGCACCAGCAACGTGGGGTTGTGGTTCACCGTGAAGGACGACTCCGTCCCCGTGGCGTTCACCAGGGTCACCGTCAGGCCCTGCGCGTCCAGCAGATGCGACGTGGTGTTGGTCAGCTCCAGGTACTCGGTGGTGCCCGCGGAAGGCGTGTGCATCACCTCCGAGATGACCAGCTCGCCCGCGCCCGGGTGCGGTGCGTGGGTGCACGCGCCCGCGTAGCAGACCGCGTTCGCGCCAGTGCAGGTCTCGAGCGTCGAGTCGCCATCCACGCAGGTCGGCGCTCCGTTCTGCACCACGCACACCGACGAGTAGACCTCCCGCGAGTAGCCGTCCTCCGCGCACTCGGGCGCGGTTGGCGTGCACACGTAGCCGTCGCACGGGTTGGAGGTGCCGGCACTCGCGGTGGCCAGCGCGCTGGCGTTGCCCGCACCGTCGAACGTCCGGAGCGCGAAGTGGTACGTCGTGGCCTCCGTCAGGCCGCTGATGGTGAGGGACTCCGCCGTGCCCGCCGTCTTCGGCACGCTCACGCCCGTCACGAGCGTGGCCACGCCGAAGGTGGCGTCGTTGAGGGGGAACGTGGCGTAGCGCAGCTCGTAGAGAGCGGCCGTGCCCAGCACGCCGTCATCGCCCGGCGCCTGCCAGTCCAACCGGATGCTGGCACCGTCCACCGCCGTCGCACTGAAGCCCGTCGCGGCGGCCGGCGCCTGCGCGTCGGAGATGATCAGGTCCGCCGACGTGACGCTCTGGAAGTCATCCGCGCTCGACTGCAACTGGTACGTGCCTTCGTCGTTGATGCTGAGGCCGCTGAAGGTGGCAACGCCGGCCACGGTGGTGCGCGTGGGGAGGCCCTGGGCGAAGCCGCCGCCCACCAGCGCCAGCTGCACGTCGGCCGACGCGTCGGTGCGGGTGTTGCCGTAGGCGTCCTTCACCGCGACCTCGATGTCCGTCAGGTCCTGCCGCACCGAGCCCGTCGTGGGCGCCGAGACGAAGGCCAGGTGGCCCACCGCCGCCGGGATGATGGTGTAGGTGTGCGAGGCCGTGAGCGACGGGTCCGCCACGTCCTCCGCCGTGACGTCCTGGTCCCCGGCGGTGCGCAGCTCCACGTTGAAGGTGTGCCGGCCCTCGTCCAGCAGGGTGAACGTATACGCGCCGGGCAGCACCGCCTGCGCATCCGAGGAGGCGAACGTCACCGTGGACGCGTAGCCCTTCGCCACGTTGCCGTAGGTGTCACGCGCCACCAGCTCGTAGCTCAGCGACTGGCCCGCGCCGAAGGGGCCCGCGCTCGCGACGACTTCGAAGGACGCGGCCGTGCTGGCGCGCACCTCCGCGTTCACCGTCGCGGTGAGCGCCGGGGTCACCGTGTCCGTGGCGGTGAGCGACTGCGTGCCCGACGTCTTGAACACGAGCCCGGAGACGATCTTCTCGCCCTGGTCCGCCGGCGCGAAGACGGCGTCCGCGGGAAGCCCCGCCTGTGCGTCCGAGGACGTGAAGTGCACCGTGCCGGTGTAGTCCTGGATGCGGTTGCCATGGGCATCCGCCACGGACACGGTCACGTCGTTCGAGTCGCCCGCGTCGACCGGGCCCGGGAAGGCCGCCAGCACGAGCTTCGCCGCGGCACCGGCGCCCACCGTGAAGGACTGGCTCGCCTGCGTCAGAGCACCCGCCGTGGCGGTGAACGTGAACGAGCCCGCCGTGTCCACGCGCAGGCCAGAGAAGGTGGCCACGCCGTTCACCGCTGCCACCGCCACCGCCGTGAAGCCCGGCTGACCGGTGAGGGTCAGCGTCACCACGGTGGTGGCCGTGGAGACGACGTCGCCGCGCGCGTCCAGCAGCGACACGGCCACGTTCGCGAGCGCCGAGCCCGCGGTGCCGTTCGAAGGCTGCGTCGTGAACGCCAGCTGCGTCACCGCCGCGTTCACCGTGGACACCGCGAGGCTGTCCGAGCGCGAGGAGTTGCCGTGCGCGTCCGTCACCTTCAGCGCCACGTGGTACGTCTGGCCCGGAGTCAGGCCGGAGAGGGTCGCGGACTGCACCGTGCCCGGAGGCACGGGGGCGGCGACCGTCACCGGCGTCGCCGCGTTGAAGGCCGCGTCCGTGGTGATGGCGGACGTCGAGTAGCGCAGCTCCTGCGCCGTCACCTGGCCCTGCGCGCCGTCATCCCCCACGCCCGTCCACTGCACGGTGAGGCCCGTCTCCGTGGCCCCCGTCTGCGTCAGCACCGGCTTCGCGGGCGCCACGTCATCCACCACCTGCACGTCCGCGCTGCTCACGTCCTGCAGGCCCTGCGCGGAGGCCACCAGGTGCGTGGTGCCATGTCCCGCGATGCTCACGCCCGTGAACGTCGCGACGCCATCCACCGGCGCCGCGCTCACGGTCCCCGCGAGCGTGAAGGCTCCCGCAGGCAGCGACAGCTTCACCGCCAGCCCGGTCACCGACACCGGGTTGCCGAAGGCGTCCTGCACCGCCACCTTCACCGTCCCCACGGACGCGCGCGTCGACACGCGCGAGGTGGGCTGCTGCGTGAACACCAGCTTCGAGGCCGCCGCGGCGGAAACGTTCACCCTGGGCAAGGTGGACGAGAAGGCCCCCGCGCTGTCCTTGAGCATCAGGAACTGAAGCCCGGCCGTGCGGAAGGTGATGCCTTCGAACTTGAACTTGCCCGCGTCCGCGGTGGTGAAGGTGTGCGCGGCCGGCATTGTCGCGGCCGCATCCGTGGACGTCAGCGTCACCGTGCCCGTGTAGTTCGTCGCCGTGTTGGCGTACTCGTCCGCGAGCGTGACCTCCAGTGCCTCCGCCACGCCCACTGTCGCGTTATCCAGGAAGCGATCCAGCCCCACCGCCACCACAGCGCCGGGCGACACCGTGAAGACGGTGCTGGCCACGGGCGCGAAGCCCTCGGCGCTCGCGATGAAGTGGTAGCCCCCACCCGCCCTCTTCAGCACCACGTCCGGGAAGGTCGCGACGCCGTTCACGGCCGCCACCTTCATCTGGCCCTCCGGGAACACGATGCCGCCGGAGCCCAGGGACAGCGTCACCTCCGCCGTGCTGTCCGTGACCACCTCGCCAACGCCGTTGCGCACCTCCACCACCAGGAGCTTGAGCGGCTCGCCCGCGACGCCATCCGGCAGCGCCGAGCGGAACGCCAGCGTCTTCACGGTGTTGACGTCGGCGAACGCCACCGTGGCCGTCTGGGTGAGCGGCACCATCTTGCCGGTGTCGTCCTTCACGGACGCCTTCACGGTCTTCACGCCCGGCACCGTGGACGTCACGTGCGTCTGCGCCTCACCTCGGATGTCGGTGACGAGCGCCGACTCCAGGACGGAGGCACCCTCCCCCTCCACCGTCACCGACACGGTGCGCCCGGACAGCCGCGAGCCGTCCGCCTTGCGCAGCGCCGTCACCGTGACGACCGCGACGTCTGCGCCGTTCGCCAGAACTCCCGTGGGCCGGTCCACCACCACCGTGGAGGCCGCCGCGTCCACCACGCCTTCCACCTCTGGGGGAGGCTGCGGCGGGTTTCCAGAATCGTTGCAGCCCAGCGACAGGCCCAGACACAGCACGCTCAACCCCAGACAGCGGGCGAGCACAGCAATCCGTGGGGACATGAATGTCTCCGTCCAGCGAGCAGCCCCGCGCGTCAGCGTGCGCCTCACGCGGGGTTGCTGTGCTTTCTAGCAGACATCCTCCGGCCCCCGCTAAGCAGGGCCGGAACTTTGCACGCCAACTGGAACCCGTTGTTGCGGGTCTGGAGCCGAAGCGTCAGTAGTACTCGCGCGGGCTCTGTGAGTTCTGCGGCTGGCGCTCCGTGCGAACCACGAAGTCCCTCGCGCTGTTGTCCGAGTCATACCCATTGCCGCGCACGGCATCCGCGCCTTGCAGGCCCAGGGTGGTGCGGGTGGACGTGGGCAGGGCCTTGCGCTCCAAGCTCCCTCCCTGTGGAGCGAAAGGGGCACGGCAGCACTCAGGCGAGTTCGGTGCACCATACAGCAGTGCATCCACCTCCCTGTTCGGGAGGCCATCGGGCCGTAGGAGGCGGAGGAGGCCGCGTCCCGACATGGCGATGTCGAACGCGTAGGCGTCATCCGCGGCGACGGGGCCCGTGTAGGTCGGGTTGCCCAGCAGGAAGTAGCCATGGGCGGGGATGACACTGCCCTCGCGGAAACCAAACCCGCCCGTGAAGCCCGTGGACCCGATTTCGTGGTCATAGAGCAACTCCCAGTAGGACAGGTCCACGTCCTCATGCGTCGGGTTGAAGAGTTCGATGAAGCCGCCACGCGAGGGGAGATTGGCGCTGGAATGGAGGCCGCTGACCTCGCTGATGACGACATGGTTCGTCAGCGGCGGAGGCGGCACCGACGCCACCACCGACACCGAACCGTACGCATTCGAGGGCGAGCGGACCGGCCCGTTCTGGTCGCAGTACAACCAGCCGGAATAGGGCATCCGGTAGCGGAAGCCGTAGCTGTAGCGGCCCAGCGTGGGGATGCGCAGCACCGCGTTCAACTCGTCTTCGTTGGAGCCACCCGGGGCGCTGTAGTCCGGATTGAACGAGGCCGGCGTCCACGTCCAATCTCCAGGGAGCGTCGTGTCCACGCCGTAACCCAGTTGCACCTCGAGCAGCGGGTAGTAGTCATTGCCCTGTGGATTCCCGGTGGTCAGAGAGCCTCCGGAGAACCGGGTGTAGATGTCGTAGGAGGTGTTGGGGAGGATGTACGCCGGGTAGCTGCCATCCGCGGAGGGGAACGTCTTCGGGGAGTGGATCTTGCAGAAAATCGCGGGCGAGGAAACCAACCGGCAGTCGCCATTGGGCTGCCGCGGCGAGCCGTAGTCCCCACGGCCATTGCCCACTCGCCGATGCGCGTCACACCAGTACCAGGGCCTCGCGCTGCCATTCGTGCCCACCATCGAATCCGCGAGGCTCATGGCGTGGCCGGGGGTATGGGGGAAGTCGTGGGTGTAGACGACGCGGTCCACCTCCGTCGTGCCATGACGGACGCTGAGGGTCCCGGTGTCTCCCATGACGAACGAGGGACCATAGACATGGTCCACGGGCACGAATCCATTCGCGGTCAGGTCCCCGTCTTGCCCGAGCACCCGGAAGGACCCTGGCGGGATGAGAGACGCGGCCCACTCGTCCGGGTTGACCGTGAAGGAGAGGGGCTCGCCCACGCCGTTGTCATAGGTCACGGTGAGCCCCGCGATGCTCAGCAGCTTGTCGCTGGTGTTGCGCAACTCCAGGTACTCCGTCCTCCCGGCTGAAGGAGAGTGCATCACCTCCGAGATGGACAACTCACCCTTCTCCGGTGCGGGCGCGGTGGTGCACGCGCCATGAAAGCAGGCACCGTCCTCACCGGGGCAATGGGTGGTTTTCGTCGATTTGACCTGGCAGTAGGGATTTCCCGCCGGCGAGTCCACACACACCTGCTTGGATGTGATCAGCGTCCGGGCATCCGGCATGCAGTCGGTCAGGGGCTCCCAGCACCGGTCTTCGCAGGGACTGGGGGTTCTCACACTGGAGAGCGCCAGCGTGCTGGCATTGCCCGCGCCATCGAAGGTCTTCAGCGCGAAAAAATAGGTCTCGCTCATGTCCAGGTCGGTGAGGGCATGCCACCGGTAGGTGCCAGCACGCGCGGGCGCCCCCAGGATCGACAGGACTGTCGCTGATTCGAAGTCCGCATCGGTGATGGCCTCCGTGGCATAGCGCAAGTCGTAGCGCGCCGCGGTGCCCAGGGAGCCGTCATCTCCTGAGTCTTGCCAGGTCAACGTGATGCTCGTCGCGGACGGGGCGTACGCATGGAAGTCCACGACGGGGCCCGGTGCCTTCGTATCGGAGATGATCAGGTCCGGGGACGTGACGCGAGCGAGGCCGTTGGCTTCCGCCTGAAGCTGGTAGGTGCCCTCGTCAGTCACCAGGGCACCGACGAAGGTCGCCACGCCGTCCACGGTGGCGCGCGTGACACGTCCCTGGGGGAAAGCGCCTCTCGCGAACGTCAGCGCCACGTCGCGCGACGTGGCGCTGACCCTGTTGTCGTGCGCATCGCGCAGCGACACCTGGATGTCCTCCAGTGCCTCCCGCACCTCACCCGTCGTGGGCGCGGCGTCGAAGGCCAGGTGGTCCACGTCCGCCGGGAGGATGACGTAGTGGTGCGAGGCCGTGAGCGCGGGCTCCGACACATCCTCCGCGACGAGCACCTGCTCGCCAGCGGTGCGCAGCTCCACGCTGAAGGTGTGCCGGCCCTCGTCCAGCAGGGTGAACGTATACGCGCCGGGCAGCACCGCCTGCGCATCCGAGGAGGAGAACGTCACCGTGGACGCGTAGTCCTTCGCCACGTTGCCGTAGAGGTCACGCGCCACCAGTTCGTAGCTCAGCGACTGGCCCGCTCCGAAGGGGCCCGCGCTCGCGACGACTTCGAGAGACGCGGCCGTGCTGGCGCGCACCTCCGCGTCCACCGTCCCGGTGAGCGCCGGGGTCGCGGTGTCCGTGACGGTGAGCGACTGCGTGCCCGCCGTCTTGAATACGAGGCCGGAGACCGTCTTCTCGCCCTGGTCCGCCGGCGTGAAGGTCGCATCCGGAGGCAGCACCGCCTGCGTGTCCGAGGACGTGAAGTGCACCGTGCCGGCGTAGTCCTTGAGGATGTTCCCGTAGGCATCCGTCGCGGACACGCTCACATCGACTGAGTCGCCTGCATCGATGGGGTCCGTGAAGGCCGCCAGCACGAGCTTCGCCGCGGCACCTGCGTCCACCGTGAAGGGCTGGCTCACCTTCGTCAGCGCTCCCGCCGTGGCGGTGAACGTGAACGTGCCCGCCGTGTCCACGCGCAGGCCAGGGAACGTGGCCACGCCATTCACCGCCGCCACCGTCACCGCCGTGAAGCCGGGCTGACCGGTGAGGCTCAGCGTCACCGCCGTAGTGGCCATGGGGACAACGTCCCCCCGCGCGTCCAGCAGCGACACCTTCACGTCCGCGAGCACCGAACCCGCGGTGCCGTTTGACGGCTGCGGCGTGAACGCCAGCTGCGTCACCTGCGGATCCGCCGTGGACACCGCGAGGCTGTCCGACCGCGCGGAGTTACCGTGCGCGTCCGTCACCTTCAGCGCCACGTGGTACGTCTGGCCCGCCCCGAGCCCGGAGAGGGTCGCGGACTGCACCGCGCCCGCGGGCACGGGGGCGGCGACCGTCACCGGCGTCGCCGCGTTGAAGGCCGCGTCCGTGGTGATGGCGGACGTGGAGTAGCGCAGCTCCTGCGACGTCAGCTGCCCCTGCACACCGTCATCCCCCACGCCCGTCCATTGCACGGTGAGGCCCGTCTCCGTGGCCCCCGTCTGCGTCAGCACCGGCTTCGCGGGCGCCACGTCGTCCACCACCTGCACGTCCGCGCTGCTCACGTCCTGCATCTGGAGAGGCGCCACGGAGGCAATCAAGTGAGTGGTGCCATGTCCCGCGATGCTCAGGTCCGGGAACGTCGCGACACCGCCGTCAGCCCACTGCTGCAACCCTCCCGACAGCGTGAAGGCACCCGCCGGCACCGAGACATGCACCAGGATGCCAGTCACCGGCGACGTATTGCCGAAGGCGTCCTTCAATTCGACCGTTACGGTGCCCAGGGCTCCGCGCGTCGACACGCGCGACGAAGGCTGCTGCGTGAAGACCATGTGCGTGGGCAACGCGCCGGACACGTCCACGGGGGAGGTGAACGAGAAGGCCCCTGCGCTGTCAGCAATCGTCAGGAACTGGGGCCCGGCCGTGCGGAAGGTGATGCCTTGGAACTTGAACCTGCCCGCGTCCGCGGCGGTGAACGTGTGGGAGGGCAGCGTCGCGGCCGCGTCCGTGGACGTCAGCGTCACCGTGCCCGTGTAGTTCGTCGCCGTGTTGGCGTACATGTCCGCGAGCGTGATCTCCAGGGCCTCCGCCGCACCCGCCGTGGCGGTATCCAGGATGCGGTCCACCCCCAGCGCGGACACCGCGCCGGGCGCCACCGTGAAGACAGTGCTGGCCACGGGCTCGAAGCCCGGAGCGTTCGCGCTGAAGTGGTAGCCCTCGCCCGCCTTCGTCAGCACCACGTCCGGGAAGGTCGCGACGCCGTTCACCGCGGCCACCGTCAGCAGGCCCTCCGGCACCACGCTGCCACCGGAGCCTGGCGACAGCGTCACCTCCACCGTGCTGTCCGTCACCACCGCGCCAGCGCCGTTGCGCACCTCCACCACCAGACCCTGGAGCGGCACACCCGCCACGCCGTCCGGCAGCGCCGAGCGGAACGCCAGCGTCTTCACGGTGTTGACGTCGGCGAAGTCCACCGTGGCCGTCGCGGTGAGCGGCACCCGCCTGTCGAGGTCATCCGTCACCGACGCCTTCACCGTCTTCACGCCCGGCACCGTGGACGTCACCCTCGCCCGAGCCACGCCGGTGATGTCGGTGATGGCCGCCGACTCCAGGATGGAGGCGCCCTCCCCCTCCACCGTCAGCGACACCGCGAGCCCGGACAGCGGGGAGCCGTCCGTCTTGCGCAGCGCCGTCACGGTGATGACCGCGGTGTCCCGGCCGTTCGCGAGCACGCCCGTGGGCCGGTCCACCACCACCGTGGAGGCGGCCGCGTCCACCACGCCCGCGGGCGGAGGCTGCGGGGAGACACCGGGCTCCGTACAGCCCAGGGACAACCCCAGACACAGCACGCTCAACCCCAGACAGCGAGCGAGCACAGCAATCCGTGGGTCCATGGATGTCTCCGTCCAGCGAGCAGCCCCCGCGCGGCGACGTGTGCACCACGCGGGGTTGCAATGCCTTCTAGCAGACATCTCCCGGCCACCGCGAAGCAGGGCCGGGACCGTACGCCTCGACTGGAATCAGCTGTTCATGGCCTGGAGCAGCGCGGCGCCGCCCAGCAGGGACTGGCCGCCGTCGCAGACCATGATGGCGCCGGTGATGAAGGACGCCGCGTCGGAGGTCAGGAAGAGGGCCAGCCGGGCGATGTCGTCCGGGGTGCCGAAGCGCTGCAACGGCAGGGCCTCCGCGAGCTTCTGGCGCGAACCCTCGGAGGGGGCCAGGCGGCTCATGCCCTCCGTGCCTTCAATCGGGCCCGGGGTGATGGCGTTGACGCGCACGCCCGTGCCGCCCCACTCGATGGCGAGCACGCGGGTGAGCATGTCCACGCCGGCCTTGGCGGCGCACACGTGGGCCTGCATGGCCATGGGCAGGTACGCCTGGGGCGCGGAGATGTTGATGACGGCGGCGCCCGGCTTGCGCAGGTGTTCGAAGGCGGCGCGGGACACGTTGAAGGTGCCCAGCACGTCGATGTCCATCACCGCCTTGAAGCCGTTGGAGGACATGCCCAGCACGGGCGCGGGGAAGTTGCCGGCCGCGCCGCACACCAGCACGTCGATTTCGCCGTACGCGTCCTTCACCTGCTGGAGCGCTTTCTCCACGGACGCGTAGTCGCGCACGTCCGCGGCCACGCCCATGGCGGTGCCGTGGGCCTGGAGGCCCTTCACCGCGCCCTCCAGCTTCTCCACGTTGCGGCCGTTGATGGCCACCTTCGCGCCCGCCTTCACGAACGCGGTGGCGATGCCGAGGTTGATGCCGCTGCTGCCGCCGGAGACGAACGCCGTCTTGCCCTTGAGCAGCCCGTCCTTGAACACGCTGTCCGCCATGGAGTCGCTTCCTTTCGAAATCAGCCGAATTCGACGACCTTCTGCCCGAAGAGGCGGTCCACGGCGAGGAGCAAATCGTCGTTCACCTGCACCTTGAGGGTGGTGCCGGAGATGTGCGCCTCCGCCTCCCCGGGGAACAGCACGCTCACCGCCACCGGCGTCGCGCCCGCGTACTTCTTCGCCAGCTCGTTGAGCTTCGCCAGCCGCTCCTCCGTGACGATCTCCGCGGGCAGCCGCAGCTCCAGCCGCTTGGTGCGCTTCTCACGCACGGCCTTGAGGCTCTGGATGTCGTCGACGATGAGCTCCGCGGTGGGCGTGTTCTCGTCGCGCTGGGAAATCTGCACGGTGCCGGTGACGAGGATGGGGTCGTCCGACTTGAGCAGGTGCTCCCAGTGCTCGTATCCCGGCTTGGGGCCCTGCTTGGCCCACTTGCCGTCCTTGCCCATCACGTTGCGCGTGCCGTCCTTGCCCGGGAAGCACACCAGCTCCGTGGAGCCGGACAAATCCTCGATGGTGACCCACGCCATGCGCTTGCCCGTCTTGGTGGGGCGCTCGCGCAGCACGGTGATGATGCCCGCCACGGTGAGCTTCTCGTCGCGGCGCGCGCGCTGCACGGCGGTGATGGGCCGCGCGTAGCGCTTGAGCTCCTTCTCGTACTGGTACAGCGGGTGGCCGGACACGTAGAAGCCGATGGACTCCTTCTCGAAGGCCAGGCGCTCCTTCTCCGGCCACTCCTCCACCGCCGCGTAGTCGTCCTTGAGGCCGGTGCCGGCGGACGCGGGGCCCGAGAGCATGCCGAACAGCGAGCTCTGCCCGGCGGCCTTGTCCTTCTGGCTGGAGGAGCCACGGTTCATCGCGCGCTCAATCGTCTCGAAGAGCTGCGCGCGGGGGCGCTTCTCGAAGTCGAAGGCGCCGGCCTTGACCAGCGCCTCCAGCACCTTGCGGTTGACGCGGCGGCCGTCCACGCGCTCGCAGAAGTCGAAGAGGCTCTTGAAGGGGCCTTCCTTGCGCGCCTCCAGGATGGACTCGATGGCGCCCTCGCCCACGCCCTTGATGGCGCCCAGACCGAAGCGGATCTTCCCCTCCACCGCGCCGAAGGCCAGGTCGGACAGGTTCACGTCCGGCGGCAGCACCTGCGTGCCCGACTCGCGGGCCTCGCCGATGTGCTTCACCACCTTGTCGGTGTTGTCCTTCTCGCTGGTGAGAAGGGCGGCCATGAATTCGCACGGGTAGTGGGCCTTGAGCCACGCCGTGTGGATGGTGACCAGGCCGTACGCCGCGGAGTGGCTCTTGTTGAAGCCGTACTCGGCGAACTTCTCCATCAGGTCGAAGATTTCGCCCGCGACCTTCAGGTCCACGTTGTTGATCTTGCAGCCTTCGAGGAAGCCGGCCCGCTCGGCCTGCATGACCTCGGCCTTCTTCTTGCCCATGGCGCGGCGAAGAAGGTCGGCGCGGCCCAGGGTGTAGCCTCCCAGCACCTGGGAGATCTGCATCACCTGTTCCTGGTAGACGATGACGCCGTAGGTGTCCTTGAGCACCGGCTCCAGGTTGGGGTGCGGATACGACACCTTCTCCCGGCCGTGCTTGCGGTTGATGAAGACGTCCACCATGCCGGCGTCCAGCGGACCCGGGCGGTAGAGCGCGCCCGCGGCGATGACGTCTTCGAAGCAGGTGGGCTTGAGCTTCATCACCATTTCGGTGAAGCCGCTGGACTCCATCTGGAAGACGCCGGCGGTGTCGCCCTCCGCCATCAGCTGCCACATCTTCTCGTCGTGCAGCGGGATTTCGTGCCGCTTGATGTCCTTGCCGTGGTTGCGGTTCACCAGGTCCAGCGCGTGCTGGATGACCGTGAGCGTCTTCAGGCCGAGGAAGTCGAACTTCACCAGGCCCGCGGCCTCCACCTCGTCCTTGGCGAACTGGGTGATGAGGATCTTCTCGCCGGGCGGCTGGTAGACGGGCACGAACTCCCAGAGCGGCTTGTCCGCGATGACCACGCCCGCGGCGTGCATGCCGGGCTGGCGGTGCAGGCCCTCCAGCGCGAGCGCGATTTCCAGCACGTCCTTGGTGGTGACGGGGTTGCCCTCCACCTCACCGATGTTCTGGGGCTTTTCGATCATCTCCTTGAGGCGAGGCTCCATTTCGATGGCCTCCTTCAAGGTGATGTTGAGGACTTCGGGCACCAGCTTGGCGATGCGGTCGCCTTCGCTGAAGGGCAGGCCGAAGACGCGGCACACGTCGCGCAGCACGCTCTTGGCCTTGAGCGAGCCGAACGTGATGATCTGCCCCACGTTCATCTCGCCGTACTTGCGGCCCACGTACTTGATGACCTCGTCGCGCCGGTCCTGGCAGAAGTCGATATCGAAGTCCGGCATCGACACGCGCTCCGGGTTGAGGAAGCGCTCGAAGAGGAGGTTGTACGGGATGGGGTCCAGGTCGGTGATGCGCAGCGCGTAGGCGACGAGCGAACCGGCGCCGGAGCCACGGCCCGGGCCCACCGGGATGTTGTGGTCCTTGGCCCAGTTGATGAAGTCCTGGACGATGAGGAAGTAGCCGGAGAAGCCCATGCGCTGGATGACGCCCAGCTCCAGCGTGAGGCGCGCCTGGTACTGCTCGCGGTCGATGGGGTACTGGCCTTCCAGTTCCTTGAAGCGCTGGCGCAGGCCCTCGTAGGACAGCTCCGACATGAAGGAGTCCGGGGTGTGGCCATCCGGCACCTTGAACGTGGGGAGCATGGGCTTGCCCAGCTTCAGCTCCACGTTGCACATCTCCGCGATGCGCATGCTGTTGTGCACGGCCTCCGGAGAGTCGGAGAAGAAGCCGAGCATCTCCTCCGGGCTCGTGACGTAGAGCTTGTCGGTGGAGTGGCGCAGGCGCTTGTTGTCCGCCAGCGTCTTGCCGCTGGCGATGCACATGAGCAGCTCGTGTGCCTTGGCGTCCTCGCGCTTGATGTAGTGCGCGTCCGCGGTGGCGACGAGCGGGATGTCCAGGTCACGAGACAGCTGCTTCAGGTTCTCGTTGGCCTTGTCCTGCTCGACCATGCCGTTGGACTGGACCTCCAGGTAGAAGCTGTCGGGCTCGAAGATGCCCTTGTATTCGGAGGCCACGCGGCGGGCGTGGTCCATGTCGCCGCGGAAGCACGCGCTCGTGACTTCCCCGCCCAGGCACGCGGTGAGGCCCACGAGGCCCTTGCTGTGCTCCGCGAGCACCTGCTTGTCGATGCGCGGGTGGTAGTAGAACCCGTTCATGTACGCGGTGGAGGACAGGTAGCGCAGGTTCGCGTAGCCCTCCGCGTTCTTGGCCAGGAGGATGAGGTGGTGGGCCACCTTCTCCGAACGGTCCTCGCGCCCCTTGGGGCCGGCGACGTAGGCCTCCAGGCCGATGATGGGCTTGATGCCCGCGTCCTTCGCCTTCTTGTAGAAGTCGATGGTGCCGAACATGTTGCCGTGGTCCGTCACGGCCACGCTCGACATGCCCTTCTCCTTCACCGTCTTGATGAGGTCCTTCATCCGGATGGCCCCATCCAGCAGCGAATAGAGGGTGTGGAGGTGAAGGTGGGTAAAGGACATGGGCGTTCCGGCTCCCGGTGAAGAAAGAGGCGCCCGAACACTAGAGCCCGCAACCCCTGCTCGCCAGTCCAGTAACGGCACAGGTGAAAACAGCGGGGCCGCGATGGATCCAGGGCCCGGAAAACCGGCCTGGGAGACACCGGGAGCGGAATTCCAGCCCCCCGTCCGTCCGGGCGTGGGCACTCCCTCCGGACATGGGGTGGCCGCCGTGGGATTCGTGACCACGCTGCCCCAGGATGCCCGCCTTCGCCCGTACACCGCCGACGTTCGCTCGCGCCCTCCTACTGGGCTGCCGGGCGGGCCTGCTCGTCTTCCTGGCGCTCTACACGCTCTGTGCCCTGCTGAACATGCAACTGGGTTACCAGGGAAACGAGAGCCGCGTCGTCACGGAGTACGTGTGGAGCGCGTGGCGGAGCGTGGTGTTGTGGCAGGTGGCGCGGCTGTTGGGCGCGTACTGCGTGGTGGGGCTGCTCTTGGGGGCGCTGCTGGGCGCGGGGCTGTGGGCGGCGGAGCGGAGCCGGCGCGCGGTGTTCTGGCTGAGCGGTCTGGGGTGCCTGGTGGTGGAGGGCTTCCTGGTGGCGGCGGACATGGCGCGGCATCCGCACCTGTACGCGGCGACGCTGTACGAGCGCTCGGAGGTGACGGCGGAGGTGCTGCGGGTGCTGAGCGGCACGCAGCCGTCGGGGTGGACGTTCGCGGCGTGGGTGCTGCCGGTGTTGAGCGTGCTGGCGGTGGTGGGGCGGTGGC
>NZ_RAWP01000117.1:0-30258 GCF_003668935.1 Corallococcus sp. AB032C
ATTCGTCCTGAGCCCCCTGCTCAGGTCCGCCCCGTCAGCCCGCTCTCGCACAGGCTCGCGACCATCGCCGAGCACGGTCCCCGTCCCTCTGCAATAGGCTCGGTCACGTCGCTCGCCGGACGGATACCTTTCAGCGGTACACCGGCGCGGTCAGCACGGGCGGGACCACCGGCGCGGCGGCCGCCACCCTCGCCTTCGCGCGCCACACCAGCGGCGTGAGCGCTCCCACCAGCACGAACACCGCCTGCACCGTGTGCGCGAGCAGCGCGATGGACATCGCCTTCGCGGCCGTCGTCCCCATCGCTCCCGCCGCCAGCGAGAACATCCCGTCCGTCACGCCCACCTGCCCCGGCACCAGCGAGCCCATCGCCAACGCCACCAGGTAGAGCCCCTGCGTGAACAGCGCCTGCACCACCGACGCGTCGATGCCCACCGCGTGCGCCAGCACCGCGTACTGCATCACCTGCAACACCCGGCTGCCCAGGAAGGCCAGCATCGGCCGCCACGGACACAGCCCTCCGGCGCACACCGATGCCTGGAACGCCTCCGCGTGCTCGCCCCACTTGCCGCACCGCCTGCGCATCCACGTGCCCAGCCGCTTCGTCCGGAGCCCCGCGCGCACGCCCAGCGACGCGAGCAGCAACACGACGCCGTGCACCAGCATCGCCACCGTGAACGTGCTCCAGCCCGTCATCAGATATGCCGCCAGCGCGCACGGGAAGGAGATGAGCCCTCCGGCTCCCAGCGACGCCGACTGCGACGTGGCCGCCGCCGCCGTCGCGGCCGCGCCTCCCGTGTATGGCGTCAGCAGCGTGGCCTTCGTCGCCTCCGCCGCCGTTCGGCCCGCGGGCGCCATGCTCGACACGGCGGTTCCAATCAGCTGCGCTCGCACCAACACCGACAACGGCACCTGCCGTGCACGCGCGCCGTAGGACAGCCGCGTCGCCGTGGCGTCACACGCCTGGCGTCCCAGTTCGATGAACACCACCCAGGGGAGCAGCGGCAGCGCGTCCAGGAGCGTGGTCTTCAGCTCGCCCGCGCCGGCCTTGTGCACCAGGGTCCCCAACATCCCCAGGCCGCCCATCGCGAACACCGGCTTGAGTACCGTCAGCAGTCTGCGTCTCCAGACGCACGGTGAGGCGGAAAGCCCCTCCCCTGCGGCGGCCCCCGGCCCGGCCAGGGCCCCTTCGCGGTGCTCGTTGCTCACACTCGCCCTCCTCGCCCGTCCCCACCCGCCCCACCGCGGGGTCCATTTCAGAACCTGTGCAGCCCCCAGCGTCGTGGCGAGGCCCGATCGTCACCGACCGTCAGCCTCCTTCCTCTCGCGTCCGGGGGTGGACAGAGCGCCGCGTCCTCGGGACGGGAATGCAGGCGGAGCGGATCCATCCGCCAGCGGATGCACACCGCGCGTGGCACCACAGCGCACGCTCGGCAGCAGGGCGGAAGGCGGTTAGGGTGGCGCCGCCTTCACAGCGCGGGAGCAATGCCATGAAAGCAGTGCGCTTCTCGGCCTTCGGGCCGCCTTCCGACGTCGCCCAGGTGGTGGAGGAGTCCCCCACCCCGCTGAAGCCTGGCGAGGCACGGCTGGCCGTGCTCGCCACGCCCATCAACCCGTCCGACCTGCTCACCCTCTCCGGCGAATACGGCGTGCTGCCCAAGCTGCCCGCCACGCCCGGCAACGAGGGCGTGGGCCGCGTGGTGGAGGTGTCCGGCTCCGACGCCGTGGCCGTGGGCGACCTCGTGTTCCTCCCGCTGGGCGCGGGCACCTGGCGCACCCACCTCACCGCGCCCGCCGCGCAGCTGTTGCCCGTGCCTCCGGGTCTGGACCTGCTCCAGGCGAGCATGCTGCTCATCAACCCGCCCACCGCCTACCTGATGCTGCGCCAGTTCGTGACGCTCCAGCCCGGCGAGTGGGTGGTGCAGAACGCCGCCAACTCCGCGGTGGGCCGCTACCTCATCACCCTGGCGCAGGTGATGGGCCTGAAGACCGTCAACGTCGTGCGCCGCCAGGAGCTGGCCGACCAGCTCAAGGCCCAGGGCGCGGACGTGGTGCTGCTGGACACGGACGAGTTGCCCCAGCAGGTGCGCGCGGCCACCGGCGGCGCGAAGGTGCGGCTGGGCATCGACGCGGTGGGCGGCGAGTCCGCTCGCCGCGTGGGCGACTGTCTTTCCACCGGCGGCACGCTGGTGAACTACGGCGCCATGAGCGGCAAGGGCCCCATGCTGTCCGCGGCGGCCGCCATCTTCAAGGACGTCACCCTGCGCGGCTTCTGGCTGACGCGCTGGCTGCGCGACGCCCCCCGCGAGGAGCAGAACGCCACGCTCGCGCGGCTGGCGGAGCTGATGGCCGTGGGCACGCTCCAGGCGCCCGTGGACGGCACCTATCCGCTGGAGCGCATCCAGGACGCGGTGAAGCGCGCGCTGGAGCCGGGCCGCAACGGGAAGATTCTCCTCACCCCCAACCCCGCGGCGTGAAGCACCCGCCGCTCACATGAAGGAACGACCATGAAGCGAGTCGAAGGCAAGGTGGCCCTGGTGACTGGCGGTGCGGGGGGCCTGGGCGCCGCGTCCGCTCGGATGCTCGCGCGCGAGGGCGCGAAGGTGGTGGTCACCGACCGGCGCGAGGGCGAGGCCCGCGCGGTGGCGGAGGAGCTGGGCGATGCCGGCCTGTTCCTCCCGCTGGACGTCACCCGCGAGGACCAGTGGGTGAGCGCGCTGGCGCGCACGGTGGAGAAGTTCGGGCGGTTGGACGTGCTCGTGAACAACGCCGGCATGGGCATCGTGAAGGACGTGGAGGAGATGTCCCTGGACGAGTGGAGGTTCGTGCACTCGGTCAACCTGGACGGCGTGTTCCTGGGCTGCAAGCACGGCATCCGCGTGATGAAGGAGTGCGGGGCCAAGGGCTCCATCATCAACATCTCCTCCATCGCGGGGCTCGTGGGCGTGCCGCAGTTCCCCGCGTACTGCTCCAGCAAGGCCGCCGTGCGCATGCTGTCCAAGTCCATTGCGCTGCACTGTGCCTACAAGGGCTACGGCATCCGCTGCAATTCCATCCACCCCGGCTACGTGGAGACCGCCATGGTGGAGGCGCTGGCCCAGGCCGGTGGACAGGCGGAGAAGACGCGCGCGCGCATGCTCAAGGGCATCCCCGCGGGCCACTTCGGTGAGCCGGACGACGTGGCCAACGCCGTCGTCTACCTGGCGTCGGACGAGTCCAAGCTGATGACCGGCGCGGAGATGGTCCTCGACGGCGGCGCCACCGCGCAGTAGCGCGGCAGGCCCCCACTCCAGGCGCCCGGGGACATCACTCCCAGGGCGCCCCGAGCAGCTCTCCGAAGCGCATGCCCAGCTCCATGCGGCCCACCATCACCTGTCCCCAGGCGGTGGCCTGCGCGGCCCAGGTGGCGGGCGTGAGCCCCAGGGTCTCGAAGAGCTTCATCACGTCCCCGCCCTGCTGCATCGCCTTGATCATCCGCGCGTAGTCCACAATCGTGGGGAAGGCGGACTCCGGGAAGAGCACCTCGCGGTCCACGTCCTTCAGCGGCACGCGGGGCTGGAGCGTCACCAGCAGGCGCTGCGCCTTCACGCGGGAGAGCGTCTCCTGCTGTTCGCGCTCCACGGCCTGCCGGGCCTGGAGCGCTTCGGCCTCGCGGCGCTGGGCCTCCAACTGGCGCTCCTGGTCGCGGCGGCGGGACTCGGCCACCTGTCGGTCGATTGCGCGCTGCCGCTCGCGCTCCTGGTCCTCACGCCTGCGCTCGCGGCGCTCTCGCATCATCCGCAGCGCGTTGTGCGTGTCGTCCAGGAAGTCACGGTGGATGTTGGACTCCTCCGGCGGGGACTGCGTGGCGCGCACGCGCTGTTCGAAGGCGGGGAGCCACGACTCGAAGTGCTCCAGCTCCGCGTCCAGGACATCGAGGACGTGGACGTCACGGCCTTCCAGCCCGTTGCGCAGCGACATGGCGCCCTTCGACACGGAGAGGGACGCCGTGCGCGGGCGCGTGCCCACCAGCTCCTCCGCCGCGTCCCAGAGGGCGCGCAGCCTCTTGGGGAGCGCTTCCACCGGGACGCGGTCCAGCAGCTGCTCCGTCTGGCGATAGAGCCCTTCCGGATCCACGCGCCACCAGGTCTGGAAGCGCACGAGCGCGTCCGGCTCCACGTCGCACTGGTACTCCCACAGACGGTCTCGCCAGGCCGCGAAGGCGGTGAGCAGGGGAGCGCGCTCGGCGGGATGGGACTGGAAGCGCCTCCACACGGCTTCGACGAACAGCTCGCTTCCGGTGAGGGAGCTCCAGGAACGCACCACGCGGGTCAGCGGCGCTACCAGGAGGTGCTGGCCCGGCCCTTCCCAGACGGCCATCAGCAGCCGGCCGAAGTGACCGGGGTCGGGGTGCTTCTCCGTGCTCGGGCGCTCCGGAATGAGGCTCAGGTTCCGGGCCCTGGAGGGGAACATGAGCAACGCCTCCAGCAGGGCCTCGCCGCTGTTCGGGTCGCGGGCCCAGTCGTTCAGCCGCCGCTGTTCGTCCACGCCCGAATGGTGGAGGAAGCGCGCGAACGAGGAGTCCTGGAAGCACTCGGTGCGGTCCTTCTTCGCGCCCCGGTCGATGGCGTGAACGGTCTCCTCCAGGAAGGCCCACATCGCCTCGGACTCTTCTTCCTCGGGGGGCTCGGGGTCGTCGCGCGGAGGCGTGGCGGCCCAGCTGAAGAAGTCGAGCGCGGTCTCCGCGGGCAGGTCGCTCAGCACCGAGCGCGCCCAGCGGGCCCAGCGCCGCTGGTCATCCAATCCCCATTCGCGGAAGGGGCGCCGCTTCGCGAAGGAGAGCAGCTCGTCCGCGAGCGACCCGACCGTGCGCAGCGACACGGTGAGCAGCGCTTCCAGGGCGCCCTCGGGCGGAGGGGTGGGAAGTTCGCGGAGGACCTCCTTGGCGAAGGCCGCGTCCCCGTCCCGCTGCAGGCGCGTGAGCAGCCGGCGCGAGCCCCACTGGCTCAAGGTGCGCCGCGAGAAGGCGGCGAGGTCCGCATCGGAGGAGTCCAGCGCCTGGGCGACCTCCACCTCGTCGCGAAGACACAGCGCGCACTCGAAGCGGACGTCGGGGTCCATGCCATACAGGCCCCGGTGGAGCGCGGCGGAGACATTGTCCGGCGGCGCTTCGTGCGACGCGCGCACCCAGGCGACCGCGGCGCGTGCGGACAGCTCCTGCACGTCGAGCACCCCCAGGGCGAGGGTGCGGATCCGCTCGCGCTCCTCCTGGTTCAAACGGGGGGAGAGGCCGCTGCGCCAGCGCGTCATCGCGAGCATGGCCTCCACCGCCACGCGGCCCTCCCCGTGCAGCAACTGGTTGCGCACGGAGTAGCGCGCCTCCTGCGACCAGGTGCCCTGATGCACCCAGGCGAGCGACGCCAGCAGGCGCAGGGTCGGATCCGGAGACTTGCTCGCCAGCCACTCCACCGAGTCCGGCATGGGACTGAAGGGCGCGAGCATCTCCTCCAGGGATGCCTCCTCGATGGGCAGAATCACCGCCCACGCATCTTCCAGCTCCCGCACGAAGCCGCGCTGGATGAGGAGGGGCTCGATGCGACGGGCGTCCTCCGCGAGGCGCTGCACCGCGCCCCACTGCCGTGCGTAGCGCGCCTCCAGCACCGCCACCTGGGCGGGCTCCAGCGCGGCGGTGCGGGCCGCCAGGGAGAAGCGGTCCACGCCGGACTTCACCAACGCCCGCGCGGAGCCATAGCGCTCCAGCGGGATGGCACCACAGAGGCAGTGAGGGCACGCGGCATCAGCAGGGATGAAGCGGATGCACCCGGGGCAGCGAACCTCCGCGCCCTGGCGCACGCCGCTGTCGAGCAGGGCGGACATGCCGTGTGTCTACCCCGGTCCGGGGGTGTCGCGCACGGCCCAGGCTTCACCCAGGTGCCCTGCCCCGCCAGACCATGGCGGCCGAGCAGTCCTCGCAGCAAGACTTGCCGTCAGGCCTGTGGGCCCGGGTGCTCCACCGAGGATGAAGCAGGGGCAACCGCCAGCCGCTCCCAGGCCATCCGTATGTCATTCCAGGGAGACACACACATGGGCGCATTGGACGGGAAGATCGCGGTCGTCACGGGCGGGAGCACGGGCATTGGCTTCGCCATCGCGGAGCGCTTCGCCAGCGAGGGCGCGGAGGTGGTCATCGCCGGGCGCCGGCAGCAGCGCCTGGAGGACGCGGCGGCGAAGATTGGCAGGGGTGCCCGGGGCGTCGTCACCGACGTGGGCGATGACGCGCAGGTGAAGCGGCTCATCGACTCCGTGCCGCGCGTGGACCTGCTGGTGACGTGCGCGGGCGGGGCCATGTTCGGCGCGGTGGACAGCGTGCCCTCGCAGTCGTGGCGGGCCCTCTTCAACGACCGCTTCTTCGGCCAGCTCTCCGCCTGTCACTACGCGGTGCCGAAGATGGCCCCGGGCAGCGCCATCATCCTGTGCTCCGGCATCGCGGGTCACACTGCGCTGGTGAACTACTCGGGCGGCGCGGGCCTGTGCGGCGCGGTCAACGCCATGGGCCGCTCGCTGTCCGTGGAGCTGGCGCCCAAGGGCATCCGCGTCAACGTCCTGTCCCCCGGCCTCACGCGCGACACGGCCATCGACTGGGGCGTCCCGCCGGAGCAGGTCGGCGCGTTCCTGGACGCGCTCGTGAGCAAGGTGCCCCTCAAGAAGCCGGGCACCGTGCGCGACATGGCGGACGCGGCGTACTTCCTCGCGACGTGCGCGTACGCCACCGGGCAGGTCATCGACATCGACGGTGGCTGGACCGCCGGAGCCTGACGCTCTCGCGGGACAGATGCGCCGGTGCCGGAGGAGCGATGAAAAAGTCGCTCCGATGAGCACGCCAGACGAAGCGCGACGCGCACTGGAGTCCGTCTACGCACGCGTGGAGACGCGCGCGGCGGACATCTCCGGCTCCCATGACGGGTGGCCCTGCCGCCGCGGGTGTGACCACTGCTGCCGCCATCTGGCCGCGCCGCTCCCCATCACGCAGCAGGAGTGGAGCGACCTGGAGGCAGGGCTCCGGCAGCTCCCCGCCGGGACGTTGGAGGAGATCCGCACCCGCGTCGACGCCATGGTCCGTCAGGAGGCCCGTTTCCCAATCATGCGAGAGGGAGCCCCTTTTCAGGGATTGGCGCCCGCCGTCCCGCTGGGCGCCGGCTGCGTGGGCACCTTCAGCTCCCCGGAGATGATGCGAGCCTTGAGCGCTTCCACTGTGCGCAGCGCCTCGTCCTTGCCCGGGAAGTCCAGCCGCACGGGAGCCAGCCCCATGCCGCCCTCCTTCAACCCGAGCGAGACATTCCCACCCTGGAAGCGACCCTGGCGCTGCTCGCGGATGGCCTCGTACACCACCAGGTCCACGTGCTTCACGACGGCGGACAGCACCGCCTCCGGCGCCAGGTGGGACGGGTCGGAATCCACGCCAATCACAGACACGGCCTTGCCTGCCTCGCGCGCCTCCTTCACGGCCTGGATGGCGCCCAGGCCGTCCACGCCGGCCGCCGCGAAAATGACGTCCGTGTTCTTGAGCAACAGGTCCTGCCCCACCTGCTTGCCCAGGGCGAAGTCGGTGAAGCTGCCGGTGTAGTTCACCAGCACCGTGGCGTTCGGGTTCGTCGCGGCCACGCCGGCCCGGAAGCCAGCCTCGTAGCGCTGCACCAGGGGAATCTTCATCCCGCCCACCATGCCCACGCGGCCCGTCTTCGTGACGAGCCCGGCCAGCGCTCCCGCGAGGAAGCAACCCTCCTCCTCGCGGAACACCACCGTGCGCACGTTGGGCAGCGTGATGACCCGGCCCTGCGCGTCCAGCAGCGGGCTGTCCACCAGCAGGAAGGGCAGTGAGGGATTGCGCCGGGCCACCGTCTCCACGGCGTTCTCCAGCATGAAGCCCACGCCCATCGCCAGCGACACGCGCTGCTCCGCGAGCAGTTGGAGGTTCGGCTCGTAGTCCTCCGCCACGCGGCTCTGGAGGACCACCGGCGTGATGCCCAGCGGAATCATCTCCCACCCGCGCGCGGCGACGTCCGGTGCCAGCGAGGCCTTCCGCTCGGACGCGGTGGTGTCCTGATATCCAGCCTTCTCGTATTTCACTCCCCCGGCCCACAGCTCCAGTCCCCGCAGGGCGGAGTCATTGAAGGCGTGGTCGCCCCGGCCTCCCAGCCCCAGCACCAGGCCGATTGCGGGCTTGGAAGGCGCGGCGGGCGCCTCCTTCTTGCAGCCAGTAGCGACCGCCAACAGACACAAGACGAGGGGGAGGATTCGGCGGCGCGGGCGCATGACGCCGCGTAATGTACCATGCGTCTTCTGGCGATCCCCCGGGGTGGACGATGCTCTACTACTTCAAGTGTCAGAAGTGCCTGAACACCAGCGGCATCTTCCTGGAGAGTGAGTTGCCGGGCGACATGCCGACGTGCAACCACTGCACGAAGGAAGGCGGCAGCAGCAAGGTCGACAAGCTGTCGACGATGGCCTTCTTCTTCGGCTGCGCTGACTGCAAGGGCCAGTGGATGTACTCCGCGCCCAGCACCTACTCGGATGAGAAGGCGAACCGTCCGGACTGTCCGACGTGCGGACACAACCACTCCATCTTCTTCGTCCCGCTGACGACGGACGCCAACAAGGCCCAGAAGCGCAAGAAGGCCGGATTGCTCAACCCGGCGCGGCACGACGTCAGCGGCTCGCTCGACATCGCTCCGGACGCGGCGGTGCTGAACCTCAAGCGGCGGCGGCTGGACGACGGCTTCCAGGACGAGGTCCCCACCTTCAGCGTGAAGCCCGTGGAGGACGATGACGCCAAGGCGCGCATCGACACCGAGCGGGCCTACCAGAAGGTGAAGAGGCGGCGGCAGGACTACGACACGAAGTTCGGGGCACTGTCGAACGCACAGAACCCGAAGACGACGACCACGCACCCGGGCCGGGTGGTGTCACTCAACCAATACAAGACCCTGCTGACCCACCGGGAGACGGTCAACAGCACCAGCTATCCCCGGCTGAGCCAGTCCGCCCCCACGGTGGTGAACGCCGCGAAGATCGTCGGCCGCGACGCCGTCTGGGATTACCGCGAGCTGGGCCCCAACTCCTTCATGCGGCGGCTGTGCACGCTGCTCTACACCATCGACTTCGGCGGGGACTCGATGAACCCCGTCGAGCTCCAGGCCATGTGGGCCCACGGCTCGCTCTACATCTCCTCCAACAACTACTCCTATGGGCTGGAGCTGGAGAACTCCCTGGGCACGCATGGGACGCTCAAGGCGCTGATTGGACAGATCAAGATTGGCAAGACGGGCGCGGGGTCCATCGACTCCTCCAAGCGCAACCTGAAGAAGTCCCACACGGATCGACTGGCGGATTACAAGGCGGCCTTCGTCTCGAACACCGAGGCGGCCTATTCGGAGTACTTCCAATATCAATGGAAGTACATCTTCAAGCAGCTCCGTGCGTCGCTGAACTGCGCGAACCACGAGGTCCTCACCATCACGAAGAACGGCGACGACTACACGGCCTGGACGGCGCCCGCGGTGGCTCCGGGCCGCGTCTACCTGGTCGTGCCGGAGCAGGGCCGCGGGACCTTCACGAAGAAGGACATCCACGCGGAGCAGATGTTCTATCCCATCCTCATGAACCTGGACGCGGCGGGGCTGTTGAGCGAGTCATCCCCGGCGTTCATCGGGGGCGTGAAGACGCCCTGCCGGACCTGCTACGAGGTGCTCCAGGCGGCCTCCGGCGCGCTGGGCAACAAGCTCGTGCTGCCGACGGATGCCTCCGGCCACTACTGGGAGGCGTCCGGAATGCACGTCCCGGGCACCGTCTTCCCGCCAGCCCATCAGACGATGGTGTTCGGCAAGCCGGGGTCGGACAAGATCTTCGACACGGAAGTGCCTCCGTCCCCCACGGGCCACTGACGCTCAGGCGTCATCGCCATACATGCCAATGGGGATCTTCGCCTTCACGGCCTCGATGACGGCCGCGGGGCACTTCGCCTCGGCCGCGGTCATGAGCGCCTTGGGAGATGCGTGGAGGGTGACGGCTCCCAGGGAGTACTCGACGAGCGGCACCGCCATCTTGCAGGTGGTCTTCAGGTAGAAGCGCAGGTCTAGCGCCCCCCGGATGGCCTCCACGGCGTCCTGGAGGGCGACCTCCGCCGTGCGCGCGTTGTCCGCCTGCTGATACGCGGTGATCTGCTGCTGGCTCAGCAGCTCCGCGTAGACGCCCAGGACATGCTCGGGGAGGTAGTGCACCTGGGCCTCGCCGTAGGGGATGGAGGCCGCGTTCAGGTAGGGCGCCTTGATGACGCCGCTCGGGAACGAAGTGCCGTCCTCCAGGACGATATTCCGCTCCACGCCGCGCCGCTTTCCAGTGGAGCTGACGTCGGGCCGGGTGCCATTCACCCGCTCCCGCATCTCCACGAGCTTCGCGCTGACCAGATCCCAGGTCCCCAGGGTCTTCCCATTGGCCTGCGGCGCCGCGGTGCGGGGGAACTCGCCAGGATACCGGCTTTCGAGGACGTTCTTGGTGGGCAGCCCCAGGTCCCCCTTTCCCCAGCCAGCGAGCTCCGCCTGGTTGCTGATGACCACCCCCGGGCATTTGAAGGAGTCGTACTCCTGGATGGGCAGCCCCTGCAGCACGGTGAACGCCGCGTGCCAGTAGTTCTTGTCCAGCGAGGGCTCCACCGCGTCGATGCCCAGGTGGTAGTATTTGTACCTCGGGTGGATGTTGTATTTGATTTCATCCTCCACCCGCCGCGTCTTGCGGATGCAGAGCACCCGGGCGAACTCGGCGCGGATCCGCTCGGAGAGGGTGGCGACGCTCGCCTGACTCTCCGTCTTGGACAAGTGGTTGAAGCGCTTCAGGCGAGTGCCTCTGGCAATCTTGGGCATGACTTGAATCTACGGGTTGTTTCAGGCGCAGGGAACGACCTGATGCGTGGACGTGCATGGGGTGTAGGCTCGGGGGCCATGACCTACCGACGCGCTCCGGTGAAGGCTCCGCGACTCTCAGGCATGGCCCTCAAGGCCATGGTCAACACGCTGGAGCGGGGCGGCGTGGGCCCTGCGCTGGTGGAGAAGTTGATGCGGGACAGCGGCATCGAGCAGTGGCGAGAGCTGTCCGCCGGCGATGCTCCGCCCATCCAGTACCCGCTGCCCCCGGGCGCGCCGCCTTCCGAATCACAGACACCGGTGGAGCAGGCCGCGCGCGCTGTCGCCGCGTCGCCCGTGACGCCGAAGCAGCAGACGGTCGCGGCGTTCGCTCGCGCCTACCGGGACGGGAGCACGGATCCAGTGGCCGTGACGCACAAGGTCCACGAGGCGATTGAACGGCTGGACGTCGGCGCGGACCGCCTGGGGCTCTTCATCGCTCGCAAGCCGGAGGAGGTACTACGGGCGGCGGAGGCGTCCGCGGAGCGGCTGCGCGCCGGAATGCCCTTGAGCGTGCTCGACGGTGTGCCCGTGGTCATCAAGGACGAGCTGGACCTGGCGGGCTTCCCCACGACGCTGGGCACCACGTTCCGCACCGAGCCGGTCCAAGCCGACTCCACCGTGGCCGCCCGGTTGAAGGCCGCGGGCGCGGTCATCCTGGGCAAGGCCAACATGCAGGAGATTGGCATCAACCCCATCGGGTTGAATCCGCACCACGGCGCCGCGCGCAACCCGTGGAACCGGGGCCACATCACCGGCGGGAGCTCCAGCGGCTCTGGGGCCGTGGTGGCGGCGGGCCTGTGCCCGGTGAGCATTGGCGCGGACGGCGGCGGCTCCATCCGCATCCCCGCCGCGCTGTGCGGCATCGTCGGGCTCAAGGCCACCTGGGGCCGCATCCCGGAGACGGGCGTGCCGCCGCTGTGCTGGAACGTGGCGCACGTGGGCCCCCTGGGTCTCACCGTCGACGACGTGGCGGCGGCGTATGCGATTGTGGCCGGACCGGACGGACACGACGTCGTCGCCCGGCAACAACCTCCGCATCACCTGTCTGGCTATGAAGACGGCGCGTTGAAGGGCGTGCGGATGGGAATCTGCACGCCTTATTTTGAAGACGCGGACGCCGACGTGGTGGCTCGCTGCCGCGAGGCCGTGCGCGCCCTCACCGACGCGGGCGCCACGGTGGTGGAGCTTCCCGCGCCGGACCTGAACACGATTCTCTGGACGCACAGCTGCATCATCCTGAGTGAGATGGCGGAGGCGATGCTGCCGCAGGTGAAGGCCCGCGCGTCGGTGTTCGGGCTCGACTCGCGCACCAACCTGGCGCTGGGGCGTCACTTCCGGGCCACGGACCTCATCCACGCACTGCGGCACCGGCACCGGCTGACCCGCGAGCTGCTGGCGCTCATGGAGGACGTGGACGTCATCGTCACGCCGACGACGGCGAGCACCGCGCCCGCCATCCCCGAGGCGACGCTCCCCGCCGGAGAGTCGAACCTGCCGGTGGTGGACGCGCTGATGCGCTTCATCCGCCTGGCGAACCTCACCGGCTGCCCTGCCCTCTCCGTGCCCGCGGGCTTCGACCGCGCGGGCCTGCCCGTGGGCGTGCACCTCATGGGGCGCCCGTACGAAGAGCACCTGCTGCTGCGCCTGGGGCGCGTGGTGGAGCGCGCGAGCGAGCGCCGCACCCCGGGCATCCACGTCAACGTTCTGCCCTGACCGGGACAACTCTTCTTCTCATCTCCCGATAACCTTCTCGAACCGCGAGCACGGAAGGTCCGGGACATGTCCATCGACGGAGTGGGAAGAGGCGGAGTCCGGCAGGTGACGCCGCGCGCCGTGGAGGGACAGTCCGGCCCCGTGGCGAAGAACGCGCTCGCGCGCCCGCTGGCGGCCAAGGACGTCTTCGAGGCGAAGCGCGCCTCCTCCTCCTCCAGCTCCGGCAACGCGAACCTGCCGCCCATCCAGTCCAACACGGGCACGGTGCAGGCCGGCACGGTGCAGTTGGATGAGGCGACGAAGGTGGCTCGCGGCGCGCTGAAGATCGACTCGAACGCGGATCCGAAGACCTACGACGGCATGTACCTGGGCTCGGACGGCTACGCCTATCCGCCGGACAAGTTCTCCGTGTCGGAGGTGCCGCCGTTCAAGCCGGAGAAGCCCATCGCCTCCCCGACGCCGACGACGTACCACGTCAACGGCATCCTCACGCAGCCGCAGGGAGATGGGAACGCCACGGGCGAGGCCCAGAAGCTGGCGAACGAGACGGGCACCAACGTGGTGCCCATCTACAACGCCACGGAGGGGCTGCCCGCGGACGTGGCGCAGACGGGCATGGACCGGCTGGGCCTTGGCGACAACAAGGCGGCCCAGACGCTGGCGGACGCCATCTACAGGGACCTGCAGGCCGGCAAGAAGGTCAACGTCACCGGCTACAGCCAGGGTGGCGCCATCGTGTCGAGCGCGCTGCGCGACGTGGACAACCGCATCAAGGACGACATGGGCGGCTTCTGGGGGAACCTGCCCGTCCTCGGCGACGGCAACCGCGACAAGCGCGAGGCGCTGCTCGGGAACATCAACGTCTCGACCTTCGCGGGCGCGGGCAAGACGTTCCCGGACGGGCCCAAGTACACCTTCTACGTGAACAAGCAGGACCCCGTGCCCTCGTGGCTGGGCACGCACGCGTTCAACCCGGTGACGGACATCGTGAGCGGCATCGCGTCCGGCCTCTTCCCCGGCATCGGCATCCTCAACGGCGGCCCGTCCACCCAGTATCCGGAAGGAGCGACCATCCACACCTTCGACTCCGCCGGGAACGGCGAAGTCTTCGCCCTGGATGGCAAGCACGGCATCGACACGTACCTGAACAACATCCAGGACGCGGTCTGAAGCCACTGGGGGCGCGGTGTTCCTGCTCGCCTGGGGATCACGGTGAGGCGGGCGCCTGCTCTTCGGTCCGCGCCCGGTTGGGACGGCGCTCGGGGACGGGGGCGATTCCGCCCACCCACTCCCAGTCCATGCCGTTCCACGCCTGTTCGCACCAGCGCAGGTCCGTGGCCAGCTCGCGCGCCTTGGTCCCGTGGGGGATGAGCGCCCAGCCCAGCCGGGACTGCTTGCACTCGCCGCTCTTGAACTTCAGCAGCCGGCGCTGACCCTGGGCCTCGGCGCGCTCCGCTTCCCAGAGCGCCTGGTTCCGGAGGCCGTCACCCTCCGCATCCACGCCGTTCCACTCACACCACGCCTGGACGTCCTTCAGTCGGACCAGCTTCGATCCCCGGGAGAGTTCCGTCACGGCCGCGACGAGAAGGTCGGGGGTGATGACACGCATGCGTTGGGGCCTCCGTTACAGAGCGGCGAAGGACTCCAACGTACAGCGTAGGAAATGGCGGAGGGCCTCAGCTCCGCCATGCGTTTGTCATGGTTCTGTCATGAAGCCCGGCATGACGCAGGCGGGCATGCGTCAGGGCTTCGGCGCGGGCTTGCTTGCCGGGGCGGGCGGTGTGGCTGCCTTTGCCTTGGAGTACGTGGCGATGCGGTTCGTCACCTCGCCCATCAGGTCGTTGGGGATGGGGACGGAGAGGTTGTACTGGGCGATCTTCCAGCCGGCCGCGTCCTTCACCAGCACGCCGCTGCCGCGCGCGGGGCCCAGGTTGGGCGTGTCCAGCGCCTCGTCGAACCAGGCGACCTGGCCGTCCTTGGAGAAGAACACGTTGCGGGACACCGACTTGAAGGACCACGCCTTTCCCTTGGAGAAGTAGGGCTTCGACCACACGCGGAACTGGTCCACCGTCCAGCGCTCCTCGCCGTCCGTGCCCATGAAGACCGCGTCCGGCGTGAAGAAGGAGAAGTAGCGCGGCTCGTTGGCCACCGCCGCCGCGCGGTGCCAGTCGTCCAGCACCGTGGCCACCGCGATTTTCGGGTCGGCCGGAGCCTGGGCCGCGGCCGGAGCAACGACGGGGTTGGCGCCGAGCGCCAGCAACAACCAGGAGACGGATGCCATCGGGTTCACCTCGACGCAAGGGGGGTTCGCGGTATGAAGCGGCAGGCGTGCCTCCAGGTCAAGGCATGCGACACAAGGCGGTGGTGGCGTGGTGCTCGAAAGTTTTCAGGTGGGCACGGGGGATGTGCTCACGGTGATGTTGCACGGCTTCCTCGGCACGGGCCGCAACCTGCGCTCGCTGGCCGTCGCGTGGACAAGAGCCGATCCGCGCCGCCGCATCCTCCTGCCCGACCTCACCGGCCACGGCACCTCCCCGGCCCTGCATCCGGACGCGGACCTGACCACGCTCGCGCGCGACGTGGTGGACACGCTCGACGCGCAGGGCTTCACCGGCGCCGTGGACTGGGTGGGCCACTCGCTGGGCGGCCGCGTGTCCCTGGCCGCGAGCCTGGAGTCCTCCGAGCGCGTGCGCAGCGTGGCGCTGCTCGACATCGCGCCCGGCCCCGTGCCACTGAACCTGTCGGACAGCGGCTATGTCCTGGACATCCTGCTGAAGGCGCCGCAGCGCGCGGACAGCCGCAAGGACCTGCGCGCGAACCTCATTGGCAACGGCCTGTCGGAGGCGCTGTCGGACTGGCTCCTCATGAACCTCACGCCCGACGGTGACGGCGTGCGCTGGCGCTTCGACCGCGACGCGCTCCTCCGGCTCCACCGCCGCGTCAACGGCGAGGACCTGTGGCCCGCGGTGGAGCGCCCCGTGCATCCGCCCCTGCGCTGCATCCGCGGCGGTCGCAGCCGGTACGTGTCCGATGAGAGCGCCCAGCGCCTGGAGGACGGCGGCTGCCCCGTGGCCTTCCTCCCGGACGCCGGCCACTTCGTGCACGTGGACAGTCCCCAGGACGTGCTCACGTGGCTGATGGCCCCCTGATGGATGCGAACACCGTCCTGCTCGTCTTCATCGCCGTGGGCCTGGACGGCCTGGCCGGGCTCGCGGGCGGAGTGCTGTCCGAGCGTTGGCTGCAACGGCGGCTCCCCGCGCTGGTGGCCTTCGCCGCCGGCACGCTCCTGAGCGCGGTGTTCCTGGAGGTGCTGCCGGAGGCGGTGGCGGCCAAGGGCGATGCGGCCTTCGCGTGGGCCTTCGCGAGCTTCGTCGTGCTGACGCTCATGGAGTGGGCCCTGGGCCATCACCATCACGACGCGGAGGCCGCCGCCGGACACGCGCACGGCCATCACGCGCCCCCGGTCTCGCCCACGCTGCCCACCGCGCTGCTCGCATCGGACGCGTTGCACAACGTGGGTGACGGCGCGGCGGTCGCGGCGGCCTTCCTCGTGTCGCCAGAGGCGGGCTTCGCCACCGCGTTCGCCGTCATCGTCCATGAGCTGCCGCAGGAGGTGGGCGACTACGCGCTCCTGCGCGCCGCGGGCTGGACTCGCGCGCGGTCGCTGGTCGCGCTGGCCGGGGTGCAGCTCACCGCCGCGGTGGGCGCCGCCGGCGTGCTCCTGGGCACGCGGTATCTGCCTTCGCTCCAGGGCACGGTGCTGGCCATCGCCGGAGGCTCGTTCCTCTACATCGGCGCGGTGGACCTGCTGCCGGAGCTGCGCCGGGGTCCGGACTCGCGCCAGCGCGTGGTGGGCTTCCTGTGTGGCCTGCTGCTCATTGGCGGACTGCACTTCGCGGAGCGGTTCGCGGGAGGCCATGGCTGAAGGGCCGCGCCCCTGAGAGGATGAGGCCATGCAAGGAAAGACCGTGATTGTCACCGGTGCCTCCGCGGGCATCGGCGAGGCGCTGGCGGTGGCCCTGGCCGGCCGGGGCGCGAACGTGGCGCTGGCGGCGCGGGATGCCCAGGCGTTGGAGCGCGTGAAGGCGAAGTGCGAAGCCGCGGGCGGCAAGGCGCTGGCGGTGCCCACCGACGTGGGCGACCCGGAGGCGTGCCGCGGCCTGGTGGAGCGCACGGTAGAGGCGTTCGGCGGCGTGGACGTGCTCGTCAACAACGCGGGCATCACCATGCACTCGCGCTTCGAGGACGTGAAGGACCTGGGCCTCTATGAGCGCCTCATGCGTATCAACTACCTGGGCGCGGTGCACTGCACCTTCCACGCGCTGCCGTACATCAAGGCGCGCAAGGGATTGCTCGTCGCCGTGTCATCGCTGACGGGCAAGACGGGCGTGCCCATGCGCACCGGCTACGCGGGCAGCAAGCACGCCATGCAGGGCTTCTTCGATTCGCTGCGCATCGAACTGTTGGGCACCGGCACGGACGTGCTCGTGGTGTCACCGGGCTTCGTGGCCACGGACATCCGCGCGCACGCGCTGGGTCCGGAGGGCCAGCCCCTGGGCCAGAGCCCTCGCGACGAAGCGGGCCCCACCATGGACGTGGACACCTGCGTGGCCCTCATCCTGCGCGCCATGGAGCGCCGCGACCGGGAGCTGGTGATGACGCTCACCGGCCGCGTGGGACTGGTGCTCAAGCTGGTGGCGCCCGCGCTGGTGGACAAGCTGGCCGCGCGCGCCATCCGCGGCAAGAAGGCCTGACGCTACTTCTCCAGCCGCGACACCATGCCCCACAGGCCGTCGAAGGTGGCGTTGCCCACCTGATGCAGGCCGAAGCCCCAGAGGAAGGCGGTCATCCACCCACCGGAGCCGCCCCACGTGGGCGCGAAGACGTCCAACACCTGGAGCCCCAGCAGCACCGCGATGATGGACATCATCCCCAGCACCGCGAGCTCCACCTTCCACAAGTCCCTCGAGCGCGGCAGGGGAATCCAATCCAGGTTCACCAGCGCGTCGGTGCTCGCCTTCGTGGATGACGGAGGCAGCGGAGAGAGGTTCCCGGTGGCGGGCCCGCCGGGCAGCGGCGATGGCGACGGCGGCGGCGATTCCATGGCCGGCTGCGAGAAGGGGTCCAGCGTCACGGCGGAGGGAACGGACTCCAGGGCCAGCCGGCCTCCCGTGGACACCGGGGGCGGCGGGAGCGTGACGTGGCGCGCGAAGTCCTCGCGGGCGGCGCGGTACTCCGCCGCGGCCAGGTTCGCTTCGCCCTTGTCCAACTGCTCTCGTGCCGCCGCCAGCCGCCCGTCCACCGCGGTCCGCCAGTCCGCCAGGGCGTTCAGCCCCCCTCCGGATTGCGCCTGGAGTTGCGTCAGCGCCTCCTCCAGGTTGTCCACCAGCTCGCGCAGGTACAGCGCGTGCGCGGACTGGTAGTAGAGGTACGCCTCGTCCACGCTGGCGGACATGCGGGCCCGCGACCGGGCCAGCTGTTCGCCCACGCGCAGGCGCAGCGCCGCCCACTCCTCCTGCGTGAAGCCGCCGGGCAGCTCCTTCGCGGTGAAGGCGTCCTCCAGGTCCGTCAGGAGGATTTCGAGGAACGCCTCGCGCGCGGCCTCCACCAGCCGGCGCGACGCCTCCAGGTCGGGCCCCGGCAACTGCTGACGCGCGCGCAGCACGTACACGGGCAGCTCGCCCTGGAGCCGGCGGCTCACGGGGTCATCCCCACGTTGGGAGGACAGCGTCCGCGACTGCTGCTCCAGCTCCGTCAGCCGCGCCTCCAGCACCGCGCGGGCCACCGCCTCCAGGTCGAGCGTGCGCAGCAGCTGCACCTGTTCGGTGAAGTCCGCGGACGTGGCTTCATCATTCTGGAGCAGCGTCTCCACCGCCTTGAGCTTGCGCTCGGCGTCCAGCAGCGCCACGCCCTTGAGCCCCTCCAGTTGCCGCAGGAGCACGGACCAGAGGGAGAAGAGCTGGAGGCGCGCCTCGAAGAGGGCGAGCACGGAGTCCTGCACGACGAGCCCGCTCAGCGGCCGCTGGATGTCCGCGAGGAGCGCGTCCACCTGGCGGCGCAGCGACGCGGCCACGGTGGCCTCGCGCTCCAGCGGACGGGCGGGCACCAGCGATTGCAGCTTCTGGCGAGCGGCCTCCGCGCGGCTGCGCAGGTTCACGCGGGGGCGCACGCGCTGCACGTAGAAGCGCACCGCCGCGGACGTCACCACGCCCAGGAAGATGAGGAACGCGCCGAACATCGCGGGCGTCTTCACCCAGACGGTGAAGGCCTGCTCCACCGCCGCGCCCTCTGGCACCAGCAGCCGCACCGTGCCGGTGTACTCGCCGGACTCCGGCAGGTCGTCCACGTCCAGGCTCAGCAGTCCGGTGCCGTAGGCGGGCACCTGGAGGATGCCTTCCTTCCCCGTGCCTTGCGGCTGGCCATCCGGTCCGCGGAAGAACCACTTCGCGTCCTGCGCCTGCACGGGCGCGGCGCCGTCACCCGAGCCGCCCGCCCTGCGGTCCAGTTGCACCACCGCCGCGGGCCCCACCGCGCCGCCCACGCCCGCCGTCTCCCGGAAGGTCAGCCGCACCGTGGCCTTGCCGGAGAACGGCCCCAGCGTCCAACCGCGCGCGGGGGCCACTGGATAGAACTGCACCGTGGGCGCCACCGCCACGCGCTGCACGACGAGCGGGGTGACTTCCCGCACGCCATCACCCAGGAGCACCACGCGGCCGTGGAAATCACCGGCCGAGGGCAGGTCCGCGGACAGCGTCACCGTCACCGGCTGCCGCACGGAGATGGGCACCTCCGCCGCGCCTTCCGTCGTGCCCACGCGCACCGTCACCGGCACCTGCGTGCCGTCCGCCGCGAGCAGCGGATCCACCAGCACCGTCACCCGCGTGGTCTCCGCGCTCGCGTCGCGCGGTGAGTCCGGAGACACGTCCGTGGGCGTGGGCAGCAGGTCCACGCGCAGCACCGTCTCCAGGTGGGCGGTGGACGTGCGCAGGCGCACCTGGTTGTTGGAGGACAGGCCGGCGAGGCCGAAGCGCGGCGCCGCGCCCGCGAGCATGGGCCACAGGCAGAGCACGGCGCACGCCAGTGTCACGCCCGTGGGGAGCGGGCCCTTCGCGGCCATGGTGCTTCGAGCGGGAAGGCTCATGCGCGCGGACGATAGCAGTCCCCTCCTCCGCGCTCGCATGCGCGTCCACGCGTTATTTCACTCCCAGCCCAGGCGGCGCAGCACGCTCCCGGACAGGCTCGCGCGGATGGCGTCCAGGGGGATGCCCTCGTCGTCCTCGGCGGATTCGTGGCCGGGGCGCGGGTCTCCGCTGTGGTGCAGCGCGACCAGCTCCAGGTCCGGCGTGAAGCACGGCGACCCGGACGAGCCCGGGTGCGTGTTGGTGCAGTACGTGACTCGCGTCTGGGAGCGGTTGACCGTCTGGAACGTGTCCAGCGCCACCTGCATGGGCCGGCCCTTCGGGTGCTGCACCACGAGCGCCAGCGCGCCAGGCTCGAACGCCGTGGGAGACGACGGGGCCAGCGGGACGAAACCGCGCGACTGGTCCCCCACCCGGTCCTCGCCGGGGGCGTCCTGGATCTGCAGGAAGGCGTAGTCCAGCTCGTCGCGCGTGGCCTCGCGCGGACGCGGGTGCATCAGGTCCGCGGGGCTGTGCGGACTCTGCGCCAGGCACGCCGTCACCGCGTACACCCGACCGGGATGCACCGCGATGCGGTCCGGCAGCACCTTCAAGTCGAAGCGCACGCGCAGCGCCTCCAGCAGCCGGTGCTCGATGACGTGCGAGTTCGTCAGCACCACGTCCGGAGCCACCAGGAAGCCCGTGCCCAACGCGCGGCCGCCCTCCAGCTCCACGCGGCACACGCGCCGCGACAGCATGGTCAGTTGGTCGCGCCAGGCCTGTGGCGTCAGCGCCAGCCTGGACTGTTGGACGATGCGCGCCAGGGCACTGCCGGGCACGCTGCGCTGCACGGAGGACAGGTAGCCCTGCAGGAAGCGGCGGATGCGCGGATGGCCTGGCGCCGCCGCTTGCGCGCCGCGCACCAGCACGTCCGTCCACCCCTCCGCCTCCGCCGTGCGCACGAGCGCCCGGGCCCGCGCCGCCCCCTCCCGTTCGACGGGGGGCACCAGGCTGCGGCCGCATTTCACCTCGACCATCCGGAGGAGCTCCTCCACCGAGGTGAACGCGCCCAGGAGGGCGTGGGTCAGTTCCTCCTGTTCGGAGCCTTCAAGCTCCATCCGTCTCCTCGCTGCCGCGCGCGATGCATCTCCGCCGTGCACCATGAAGTGTACGCATGCGGGCAGCGATTGCACCGGGCGGGGGGCGCCCGGAGGGACGGCCCCTGCCGCGCTTCCGGCGCGCATTCCACCCGCCCCCGAGGCCGGACGGAAGGGACCTGCACCGGCGCCGTGAGTGGAGAATGACCCCACGGCGCCGGAGGGCGTCAGCGCACCGCCCAGGTGGTGGGCGGCAGCGACGCGGTGATGTCCGGCCGGCCAGGCACACCCAGTCGCGCCGCGCCCGCCTGCAACGTCCCGGCGAGCGTGGGCAGCACGCGGAACTCCACCTGCACTGGCGCGCCCTGCTCCCTGGGAGAAAGGTCCAATGACAACGCACCATCCTGCACATCCCAGGAGCTCACCTGTCCGGACGCCACGAGCGCGGCCAGGCTCGCGGGATCCACCTGGACGCCCGCGGGCAGCTCCTGCTGGAAGCGCAGCGGCAACGAGGACGGCGCACCCACCTGGACGCGCACGTTGGTCAGTTGTCCCACGCGCGCCTCCTTCGGCCCCGTCACGGCCAGCTGCAGGCCGCCCTTCACCTCGCTCTTCCAAGGCACCGCCGCGGACAGCGCCAGGGAGAAGCCCAGCCCCGGCACCGCGGGCTCCGCGCGCACGGTCCACGTGTGCGACCCCGCCGAGCCCGGCGCCGCGGCCTCCAGCGCCAGCACCTCACGCAACGCCTTCGTGTCGTAGGTGCCCTCCGTGACGACCTGTCCGTCGCGCGCCACCGACACACGCACCTGGGCCGGCAGCGGATCCTTGAAGAGGGCCAGCGCCGCGCGCAGCCCCACGCGGTTGGCCTGCCCATCCCCCCAGCCCAGGCCCGGCGTGTAGTGCGCGAGCAGCCAGGCGCCCAGGTCCGCGAGCGGCGCCTTCGCATCACCCTGGAGGGCGAGCACCGCCATCGCCGTGGCCTCCGCCTCCGAGGGCATCTCCCCGTCCGCGCGCACCGTGTCCGGCTCCACCGGCAGCCACGCGGTGCCGTCCGTGCCGGTCTTCAGCGCCTCGCGCACGCGGGTGCGCAGGGCGTCCGCCACGCCGCCCTCCGCGGAGCCCTCCGCCAGCAGCACCGCCGCCGTGTAGCCGTCCTTCACCTGCGGCAGGTAGCGCTCGAAGACGCCCGACGCGCGCACGGTGAAGGCCGCCGCGCGCTGCTTGCCCTCCGGGGTGCCCTGCGCCGCGCGCACCGTGCGGGCGCAGTTCGCCGTCGCCACCAGCAGCCGCTGGAGCGTCCAGCCCTCACCGCCCTGGCAGGTGCCATCCGGCCGCTGAGCCTGGGCCACCTGCGCCACCAGCCGCTCGCCCAGCCGCGCGAGCACCGGGTTGTCCGGGTGGGCCAGCGCGCCCTCCGCGAGCCGCGTCGCCACCTCTATCGACGGCGCCCGCGCCGCTCGGAGCACCCGCTGCGTCGCCACCAGCGACAGCGCCTTCAGCGCCGCGGGGTCCGCCGTCTCGCCCAGCGACTTCAGCAACTCCGGCGCCTGGCCCGCGAGCAGCAGCGCGTACGCGTCCCCGGCCACGTCCACGGGACGGCGCTCCACCGCCGCCAGCTCCGCGCGCACCATGCCCAGCGCGCCCGGGTACACCTGCAAGCGCACCCGCTCGCTGCCAGCCTGCGCGTCCGCGGGGCCCACCAGGGACAGCGTGCGCGGCGCCGCCAGCGAACCGCCGCGCGTCTGGACCACGGGCTGGCCGGTGGCCCACACGTCGAAGTCGCGCACCACCGCGTCCGTGTCCCCCAGCGAGGCGCGCAGCGTCACCGGCCCCGCGCCTCCGGCCTTCACCGTCACCAGCTCCACCACGCTGCCGCGCGCGGGCACCCGCACCGTGCGCGCGCCGGCCTCCACCTGCGCGCCCTTCACGTCCACCTTGAGCGAGGCCTCCACGGCCTTGTCGGTGGTGTTCACCACCTGCACCGGCAGGCGCACGGTGTCGCCCGCGCGCAGGAAGGGCGGCAGCACCGGATCCACGTACGTGGGCAGCGTGCCCGCGAAGGACGTCACCGCCCCCGCCTGCGCGCCGGAGCGCGAGTGCGCGAGCGCCAGCACCCGCCACTGCGTCAGCCGGTCCGGCACGCGCACCGGCACCGTCGCAGAGCCGTTCGCGTCCGTCACCACCAGCGGTTCGAAGAGGAACGTCTCCGGGAACCACGCGCGGGTGGGCGCGGCCGCCGCGCCACCCTTGTCCGCGGTGGCGCCTCCCTCCTCCATCTCCGGCTCCGGAGGCGCCGCCAGCTCCATCACGGGCGCGGCCGCGGGCATCGGAGGTGCGCCCGGTCCACCGCCACCGCGAGACCCGACCTCGTCGTCGTAGGCGTTCGCCGACCCGAAGCTCTTCATCGCCTTCTTCGGGCGTTCCGACATGAAGCCGGCGGACTCCTCCGGTGGCTCCGCACTCCCCGCGAGCGCGGCGGCGGAGCTCCCCATGAGGCGGCGGACCGACTCCCCCGTCACCACCGCGATCATCACCCCGCCCAGCACGAATCCCACCCCGAGGCCCACCGCCCCGGACATCCACGAGCGCTGCTTCATGGCGCCTCCCGGGCGACCCACGCGCCCCAGTTCACGACGTCCTCCGGCAACCGCGTTCCATTCACCACCACCGCGCGCGGATCCGTGAGGGCCAGCAGGTCCTCCGGCAACCGCGACAGCCGGAGCTTGCGGCCGAACGCATCCGTCACCTTCTGCCCGCGCTGCTCGCACGCGGCGAGCGACTCCGCCCACAGCCGCGCGAGGCCCGCGGGGTCCAACGTCTCACCCTCGGGCGCGGTCTCCTCCCACTTGCGCGTGCGTGCGTGCAGCTCCGTCAGCACCGCGTAGAAGGGCTCCGTCAGCTCCGCGTCCGGAGAGAAGGGGCTCGTGGCGCTCGCCGACAGGGGAGTCTCCACGTCCTCCAGCGTGGGCACCGCCGTCACGCGCAAGAGCGCCGCCGCGGCCGCGTTCGCGCCCCGGATGCGCCCCATGGCCAGCGCCTGACCGTCCAGCACACCGAAGGCTGGAGTCGCCACCGAGGGCGAAGGCCGCAGCCCATCCAGCGCATCCGCGCCCGGCAGCGGCGCCAGCTGGGACAGCGTCTCGTCCACACCGAAGAGGCCCACCGCCGCCTCGCCGTCCTTGCCGTCCACGCGCGTGTGGACCTGGAGACGCGCCAGCTCCCCGGGCGCGTACGCGGGCTTGTCCGGAGACACCTCCACCGTCAGCGATGCGCGAGGCGCCACGTACACGCGCGCGGTCGCCGCCACGCCCTCCACCTGCGCCCAGCCCTCGAAGTCCTTGGGCAACGTGAAGTGCGCGGAGCGCGTGGCCGCGTCCAGCTTCTCCTTGAGCCGCGTCGGCCCCGCCACCAACTCCAGCGTCTTGGGCAGCTCGCCCGTGAAGCCGGGGCCGCGCAGCAGCTCCACCTTCACGGACTCGCCCGCCTTCGCCAGCACCGGCGTCATGCGGAGGCGCAGCGGCGGCAGGCGCGCGGGGCGCAGCACGAACTTCGTCTCCCCCATGTCCTGGCCGTCCCACTTCGCCCGGACCTTCAACTCGTAGCCCAGGAACGTGGTGGCCTGGGGTGGCCGGGGAATGCCGTTGCCGCCGTACGTCGGCTGCGTGATGAAGCGCACCACGCCCATGGCCTCCGACGGCCTGCGTCCCGCCAGCAACTCCGCCTGCGTCGAGGCCGGAACGCGGATGCGCGCGAAGCGCTCCTTCACGCACGCCAGCACCGCCGCCGGGAGCGCTTCATCCGTCGCGGGCTCCGTCACCCAGGACAGCGCCAGCTCCGGCTTGTCCGCCCACCGCCGCCACGTCATCACGCCGGGCACCGCCACCGCGCGGTCCAGCGTGGGCGGCAGGCACGAGCGCGCATCCAGCGCGGCGACCGTCAGCCCCTCGCTCACGCCCCGCTCGTCCCCGAAGGCGACCTGCGTGTTCCAGCGAATCGAGGGCAGGCCTGGATCCATGACCTGGAAGCGCAGCTGGAGCATCCGCTCCGCGCGCGCCGGCAGTCCCCGCGCACGCAGCGCCGACGCCATGCACGCCTCCAACCCCTCCTCCGCGCCGGCCACGTCCAGCACCTGCCCGGACGCGCCCACCCGCACCACGAACTCCGCCATGGAGGCGCCGGAGGACGGGCTGACGAAGCGCGCGCAGGGATGCAGCACCGGCAGCAGCCGCTCCAGCGCGAGCTGATCCTCCAGCGACGACTGCCCTCCCTGAGTGCCCAGCAGGTCCCGCGACGACGCGAGCGACACGGGCGGCGGACGCGGCTGCACGCGCACCGGCAGCGGCGGCACCACCACGTTCACCGCGGGGCCCGGGTCCAACTGGAAGGCGGCCACGCCGTCCTCGTCCGCCACCGCGCTCACGCCCTTGTCGCGAGGGTCCCACGCGCGCGTCACCATCACCTCCGCGCCCGGCAGCACCTGGCCCGACGCGGTGGTGGCGCGCAGGTAGACGCGGTTGCTGAAGCCCGCCACCAGCCCGTCCTCCAGCTCCGTCACGGAGGACACGGCCACCGCGTCCTCGGACAGGAGGAGCGACACGCCGCCGCGCACCGGCTCGCCCGTGGGGTCCTTCGCCTCCAGGCTCGCGCTCAGCGTGGCCTGGCCGCGCAGGTCCTGGGGCACGCGCGGCAGCGTCACGCGGAAGCGGCCAGCGGCATCCGTGCGCGCCTTCGTGGGCAGCTCGCCCCGGAGCCACTCCGTCGGAGGAGGCCATGCGCCCGCGTGGCTCCACGCCAGCGTCACGTCCGTGTCCGCCACCGGCGCGCCGGACGCGTAGGACACCTGCCCCGTCACCTCCGGCGTGTCGTTGGCGCGCCAGAAGGGCCGGGGGCTCTTCGCCTCCATCCGCAGGCGCGGCAGCGTGAAGGGCTCCACCGTGAAGGTCGCGTCACCGGAGGCGCCACCGCTGGTCCACGCCACCGTCCACGTGCCCGTGGGCGCGCCCCGGTCCAACGGGAAGTCCCCCGCCACCACGCCCCAGTTGCCCGCGGGCGCGCGCTCCTCCAGCACCACCTCGCCGGAGGGGTCCATCACCTTCCACGTCCCCGGCCGTCCATCGAGCGGCGACAGGTCCTTCGCGCGCAGCGCCACCGCGCGGAAGCGCACCCGGTGCCCGGGCTCGTAGAGGGGCCGGTCCGTCAGCACGCGCACCCGCGCGGGCGCGTACAGGGGCAGCGCCGCGTCCACCGTGCCGGTGCCCAGCGGCGTGGTGAGGCGCGCGCGCAGTTGGTAGTCGCCGTCCGGCACCGCGGGCAGCGTCACCGGCGCCGACAGGGAACCGGCGTCTTCGCGCTCCCAGCGGCCCTTGGCATCCAGCGGCAGCGGCGTCTCCTTGCCGGCCGCGTCCACCAGGAACAGCGCCGCCGTGCCGCGGCCCACGAGGGCCTCGAGCTCGCGGCCCTCCGCGTCCATCCCGTGCGCCTGCGCCCAGACCGTCACCCGGCTGGAGCCTCCCCGCGCGAGCCCGCTGGCGGACATGCTCACCGTCTGGCGGAACTCGCCGTCCGGACACGCGGGCACCTCCACGCCCTGGAACATCCAGGCGGACAGACACCGCCCGGAAGCCATGAAGGCCAGGCCTCCCCCCACAAACAACAGCCCGAGCCCGCCGGCCACCCATCGCCGACGCTGGATGCCACCTGTCATGCGTTTTCTCCCCGTCTTTCCACTGTACGCCGGAAAGCGCGGAGCCGGTCCCCACCTCCCCCCGTTGACGTATCCGTCGGGCGGCTGAGCTAGGGTGATACGTCATGGTCGTTTCGAAGAACCGTCCCCCGCAGGATGCCCTGCCGCCCCGCCTGGATGCGCTGCTCGAAGCGTTGATGGACCGCGACTTCGCGACGCGGCTGCGCAAGGTCTACCAGGCGGCCGCCGTCGCCATCGACCGGCTGGGGCACCTGAGCATCGTGAAGTACGAGCCCACCACCGCCGAACCCGATGACGCCGCGGACCTGTCCCTCTGGGAGACGATGGCGCCCGCCATCGGCGAGACGCTGACGGACGTCAACAAGCTGGTGGCCGCCATCCGCGACGCCTTCCCGCCGCCCGCCCGCCCCGCCGCGTCCAACGACGGCGGCTGGGCCCCGCCACCCGCGAGCTCCGACGAGCGCCTGTCGCAGGAAGCGGAGGCCGTGCTGCACGCCAGCGCGGAGCGCCTGTCCAAGCGCTTGCAGGAGCTGGGCGTGCAGATGCGCCGGCCGGAGGTGGTGAGCGACCGCTGGACGCTGATGTCGGAGCTGGCCGCGTCGCGCGCGGACTTCCGCAACCGCATCGGCGACCTCGTGTACCTCACCGCCGCGGCCTTCGCGGACGTGCGCCACGAGGACGTGGTGCCCGGCTACGCGAACCAGGTGGGCGCGCGCGTGGCCCTGCGAGGCGCGGCGGCGGACCTGCGCCGCTCACTGCAGGGCCGGCTGGAGCGCGCCGCGAAGGCCACGGACGCCCAGCGGCCCGCGCTGGCGAGGCAGGCCGAGGAGAGCCTGGCCGCGTTCGTGTCCCTGTCCCCGTCGCTCGCGCTGAAGACGCCCACCAAACGCGAAATCGTCGCGGCGCGCGGCCGGCTGCGCGAAGCGGGCACGCAGTCCGCGCTGGGGCCGGAGGTGCTGCCCGGGCTCGTGGAGCCCTTCCTCGCGCTGATGGAAGAAGCCATGGAGGAGCTGACCCGCACGTGGCTCACCGTGCACGACCGCGCCGTGTGGGCCACGAGCAGCGCCCGGCTGGAGCAGGTGGACATGCACCTGGAGCTGGGCTCTTCAGGCGCGGCGCGCGTCCTGGAGGAAGCAGTGTCAGCGGCGGGCGCGCTGTCGGGCCGCTCGGCGCCCTTCGACGCCTTCCTGCGCAAGGGCCGTCAGGAGGCCTCGGAGGGGCTCAACGAGGCCGGCGCGCGCGACCTGCTCGCCCGCTTCCGCGAGCGGCTGGCCAGCCTGCCGTTCAGCTAGCGGGCCTCACGCCTCCACAGGGCCCGGGAACCTCCGGGCCCTGGAAGCGGACGGCCCGTCGATTCAGGGCTTCGCGGGCGTGGCCGTCGCGGGCAGCGCGGGGGCGTCCTTCTTCGGAGGCAGGATGCGCAGCTCCTCGAAGCGCTCCGCCAGCGTCTGCGGCGTCAGCTCTTCCTGCCACTGCTTGGGGTTGGTGTTCCACCCGAAGTCGGCCGGCACCTTGCCGCCGCCCTGGCTGGAGTAACCAATCATCTCCGGGAACTGCGCGGACCAACGGCCCCCCGGATCCGGCTCCTTGGTGACGTGCTGCCGGTTGGGGAGGATGAAGGGCTTGGGCTTGGAAGCATCACTCATGCAGCCAAGCCTCTCCGAAAGAGACCTCATTGGGTAGAGCCAAGCAGGGCTCCTGCGGCCTTCGCGCGTGGTTCTTGGGGGGCAGCACGCTCGGCCCCAGCTCGAACACCGCCGCGAAGTAACGCGCCTGCGACTCGCTGCCGTACCGGTAGCGCCGCACACCCGCCGAGTGCGCCACCTCCACCCGCCAGCCCTTCCGGTCGCACATGACCTTCACTGTGTTCCCTACACCCATCCCGCACCTCCCCCGTCCCGTTGCTGTCCGAGCGGGTGCGCTATGAAATCCCCGTGCCAGCGCTCGCCAGCCCGCTCAAGAGGTTGCGGTGTCGCCGGGTGAGCAGTCGGAGATCGGCCGGTAACCTTTGCAGGCTGCCTGGGAGGGCCGTCTTCTGTGCCCGAAAGGTGGGGCAAGGCGCCATACCGGGTCCTCGCGGGGAGGGAACCGGTCTGCTTGTGTCGGGCAGATCCTGCGTTAACTCAATGGCATGACCCAATTCGAGACCCAGAGCGGAGAGCGGTTCGCGGACTTCGATCTTCCCGAGGGCTGCATGATGTGTGGCGGCGCGGTCTCCATCCGGGCCACGCCAGCGGGTGCCCACGGCTATTGCCCGCACTGCCATGTGCTGTCGCGTCCACAGATGCGCGTGAAGCCCAATGGCGTCGAGCTCTCCTTCGAGACCACGGCGCTCGCCTGAAACGAAACACTGACGCCCGTGCCGCGCGGGCGTCAGTGCACCAGGGACAAGAGCAGCGGCGCGGTGGCGAACGACAGCGGAATGCCCACGCCCACCATCAGCACCGCCAGGTCCGCGTCCAGGTCGTGCTCGGCGGCGAGGATGGCCGCCGTCACCATGGGCGCCATGGCGATTTGCAGCACCGTGGTCTGCTTCACCACCAGTTCAAGCCCGGGTACGAGCATCAGCAGGCCCAGCACCGCCAGCGGCGCGAGCACCAGCTTGTAGGACAGCCCCAGCGCGAGCGCCGGCACACGAGGCCAGAGCCCCTTCAGCCGCAGCTGGAAGCCCACGACGAAGAGCGCCAGCGGCGTGAGCAGGTCGCCCAGCCGCTGCAGCACGGACTCCAGCCAATCCGGGAAGGGAAAGGGGCGCAGGAGCAGCGCCAGCACCAGCGCCTGGAACGGGGCGAACACCAGCACCTTGCGAACGAGCATGCGCACGGACAGCTCCGTCCGGGCGCTGGCTCTCGCCGCCGTCAGCGTGGCGAGCGTCGCCAGCACCAGGAACGAGCCCAGCTGATCCGCCACCACCGCCACCGGCACGCTCGAGGGCCCCAGGAGCGCGGCGGCCATGGGCAGGCCCACGAAGGCCGTATTGCCCAGCCCCGCGGTGAGGATGAGCGCCGTCACCGACTCGCGTGACAGCCCCAGCCGGGGCCCCAGCAGGCGGAGGAAGAGCACCGCCCCCACGAAGAGCAGCCACGGCGCCGCGGCGGCCACCACCAGCCCGGGCGCGAACTCCAGCCGGTGCATGGCGCGCAGCACCAGCGCCGGCAGCGACACGTTGAGGAGGAAGACGTTGAACGCAGGCGCCGTCCCTTCGGGGAACCGGCCGCTGCGTCGCGCCAATACGCCCAAGACGAGGCACACCCCCAGGAGTCCGATGACCTGCCCCATGCCCGCCTTGCGTCCCGCCTTCCAGGGTGTGGATTGGCGCGGCAACCTGGAGGAGCCAGCCAGCGATGTCCAGCGCCATGAAGGTGCGCCCGGGGAAGTCGCGTTTCGCGCGCGACTGGAATCGGGGGCATGCTGGCGCGCGCCCGCGGTCAGTCCTTCCTCTCCACGTCCGTCGGGCATCCCGCCATGAATCCCGTTGCCACGGTGTTGAGAGCGCTGGGCGGGGGTGGCCTGCCACGGACGTATTGGGTCCTGTGGGTGGGCACCTTCGTGAACCGGCTGGGGTCCTTCGTCGCGCCGTTCCTGGCGCTCTACCTCACGCGCGAGCGCGGCTTCAGCGTGGAGCAGGCGGGCTTCATCGTGGCGCTCAATGGCGCGGGCGCGGTGCTGGCGGCGCCGCTGGGGGGCATGT